>VGSD01000082.1 GCA_016875155.1 Deltaproteobacteria bacterium
AAGGATTGAACCTGACCGGTCAACTGGGCGACGTGATGAAAGAGTCCGCCCAGGCAGCGCTGGCCTATGTGCGGTCGAAAGCAAAAGAACTTGGCATCGAAGAAGACTTTTTCTCAAAACATGATATTCACATCCATGTTCCTGCGGGTGCCATTCCAAAAGACGGACCCTCTGCCGGAATCACAATGTTCATCGCCCTCACCTCTCTATTAACAAACAAACCTGTCCGCAATGATGTTGCCCTGACCGGTGAGATCACCCTGAGAGGACTCGTGCTTCCCGTGGGAGGGATCAAGGAGAAAGTCCTGGCTGGAATGCGCGCAGGGATCAGGACCATCATCCTTCCGAAGAAGAACGAAAAGGACCTGGAAGAAATTCCGGAACATATCCGAAATCAGATGAATTTTAAGTTTATTCAGAAGATGGATGAGGCGATCGAACTGGCCCTCAAACATCCTGAGGTGCAGAGGACAGAACACGAGTCATTGACCATTACCGCCTGATGAGAGTGTAATGCCTCTATCACTTCTTCTCACACTACGTTCGCCCTGAGCTTGTCGAAGGGTGAACGATATCCGAAGAATCCGTTCATGGTTCGACATATTTTTCCTGAGCACACCCCTCATCCTTCGAGAGCCTCAGGATGAACGGTGTGCTGGAGGGCTTACAACGAACGGATTGTAAAGTGGCTATTGATTCACGACGAGAGCACGGAAGTGGCGTGGATTTTCCCAAGATCAGAAGTGTAAATATCTTTCCTGTTCAGATGTCAGGCCAGTCCCTGGTCTGTTTGCAGGACCCTCAGAATATTAGCGATAAAGCGATCTTTCTTCCCCCTCCTCTTTACTTCATCGTCACCCTCTTTGATGGCCACCATTCGATTCTCGATATCCAGACCGAATTTATGAGGAGGTTCGGAGAGTTTCTTTATACAGAGAAGATAGAGGAGATCATTCGTCAACTTGATGCATCCCTTTTTCTCGAGGGGGAGAGATTCGAAGAGGCTCTGAGGCAGAAAGAGGAAGATTTTAAGAAAGCCTCCTTTAGGGAGGCTGCCTTGGCTGGAAAGAGTTATGAGAACGAACCCGGAAAACTGAAGGCTCAACTTTCGGGATATTTTACCGGACCGGAAGGGCCGGGACCGCTCATGGAGAGAGAGGAAACAGTAGGATTAAAAGGCGTGATTGCCCCTCACATCGATTTCCAGAGAGGAGGTTTCTGTTATGCCTTTGCCCACCGTGAGATAGGTCAACACCCCTTGCCGGACTGCTTCATCATCTTTGGAACAGCTCATGTTCCCATGAAAACCCCGTTCTCCCTGACCCGAAAAGAGTTCATCACTCCTCTTGGCAAATTGGAAGTGGACCATGAGATGGCCGATGCCATTCAATCCCAATACCCTTATGATCTTTTCGAGGATGAAGCGATCCATCGGACCGAACATTCAATTGAATTCCAATGCGTTTTTCTCCGGTATCTCTTTCCGGAAACCACTCCAATCAGGATCATTCCCATTCTGTGCGGGTCTTTTCATGAGGCGATTGAAAGAGAGATTTCACCAATGGAGCTTCCGCCCATCCGTCAGTTCATCGAAACCATTAAAAAATCTGTTTTTTCCCTCGGAAAAAAGATTTGTTACCTTGCGAGTGCGGATCTTGCCCATATCGGACTTCAGTTCGGGGACCGGGATGGAATCAGCGAGTACGATCTCCGTGTGCTCGATGAGGAAGACAGGAAGATGCTGAAACATGTAGAAGAGAGGAATGGAGATAAGTTCTTTTTTGCCATTTCAAAGGAGCAGGATCGAAAGAAGGTCTGCGGACTGCCGGCCATCTATACCCTGCTCAAGGTGATGGAAGCCAAAGAGGGGAGACTCCTCAAATACGGTCAGGCCTATACCCCGGAGACCCAATCTGTCGTCTCCTTTGCCAGCATGGCGTTTTATTAATAGTTCGGAGTTCGGGGTTGGGAGTTCGGAGATAAAGATTCAAAGTTAGTAGTTCGGGGTTGGGAGTTCGGAGATGAAAAACCAAATTCCCCGAACTACCTGCCCGTCCGGCAGGCGGGCGAACTCATCACTCCGAACTGATTTGCTTCGCAAATCAGGACGGTTTGGTTCGGATTCGATCGAGGGAAGGATAGATTTGTGAGAGTTTGGTCTCGATCTCCTGAGGGAAATCAATCTGAAGGTTCAGGATCTTTTCTCTAATCAGGGCCAGGGTTCCCAGTTTCTCGCTCACCTCTTTGGGTGTGACTCTGCTCAATCTCTTTGAGACCTCTTTGACCTCTTCATTGAGGAATTCAATCAACTTCAAAATTTCTGAGACCTTTTTTTGAGCCATCCCTCTTCCCTCCAAATATGATTACTATCAATACACATTTTTAGGCACGATTTCAACAGAATTTAAATCATCAATCGTCTAACACATCCTCGGCCTCAAAATCCGAAAGACTGCCTTCCCCTGCTTCCTCAAATGCTTTGATCCAGCGATTCACACGGTCCTCACCATAAACCCTCTTCCACCCAGTCACAATATGTTCGACAGGAATATCCGTAAAGATTCCTTCAATTTCAAGATATTCCATAAATTTTTTATTATGCAGGTTATATGGCTGGAAGATAGAATCCTCCTGACCATTGAATTCAAGGGGGGAGACATGATGCCTTATGCAAAGTTCCCGGTTAAATGCGGGGGTAGCCTTTAACCATTTTCCTCTCAGATAGAGTTCCACAAAACCATGAGAGATAAAAAGATCGCTCCCGAGAAAATCAATAAGTTGTTTGGTGGCAAGATGATTCCGGACCGTTGCAAGCCCTACCCGGGCAGGGATGCCGCAGGCTCTTGCCAAGGCGCAAAGAAGGGAGGCCTTGGGAATGCAGAAACTTCTTCCCCGCTTCAGCACAAAACTGGCGCTGTAATGTTTGGGCAGGTAGAAAGGTGAGTAAGGGTCATAGCGAATGCCATCGCGGACAGCAAGATAGAGTTTTATTACCATCTCAATAGGATCAATCAGATTGCCAACAACATCCCTGGCAAACTCCCTTACGATTTTGTGATCGCCATCAATGATCTCCGTGGGAGCCAGGTAACGAGAATCGTTATCTTCTATTTTCATATCCCATTTATAATCGCTTTGGTTTTTTCTTTCAACCCATCATTCACATCCGGCCAGTTAGGATGACCCCCAACCCTAATCCGAATCGAATATAGATGGCAAAGCCGAGGAGCAACAGAAGTAAGGCAATTGCGATATAATCGGTTCTGCCCATCCTGAGTTCATGGTAGAGGGTTCGTTTCGATTCAGGGCTAAAGCCTTTGGATTCAAGAGCCATGGCCAAGAGATGGGTGTGGCGAATGGCATAGATGAAAAGAGGGATGGCCTGAGGGGTGAACTTTCTGAACCGGCTGAAGATGGAGCCGGACTCCAGGTCCAGCCCCCTGGAAATCTGTGCTTGAACAATGGTTGCGCCAGCACCTGCAAAGGTTGGCACCAGCCTCAATGCCGTGGAAAGGGCAAAGGCAACAGGGTAGGGAATTCCTGACCGGATGAGCCCATTGGTGAATTCTTCGTTTCGAGTCGTGGAGAGGAAGATCAACCCGATGGCAACGAATGTAGAGAGCCGCAGACCCATGGCAAAACCATAGAGCAAAGACTCCCTGCTCACCTGAATGAATCCCCAGGAAAGCAAGGAAGTTGGCCCTTTTGCAAAGAGGGGCCACATGAGAGAGCTGAACAGGAAGAGGAGAAGAAGAATGATCCGGAGGAGCCAGAGATTTCTGAGCGATCTGGAAAGGATGGCAATCAAGACCACACCCAGGGTGATTGCCGCCATATAGAGGGGATGATTGAAACAGAGGCATAGACAGGATAGAAGGATGACTCCGATGATCTTGGTGCGCGGGTCGAGCCGGTGGAGCCAGCTATTTTTATCGAGGTATAGAAAGAGGTTCATATCACCTTGACCTTAACCTTAGCCTTAGCCTTTTAATTCTTTTACCATCTCCTCCAGGGTGAGGGCTTGTGTGCCCAGCCAGTTGCTCAATCGCACCATCGGAGGAGGGCGCAATGATGCTCGCTCCAGTATGGCTTCATCGGCGAAAATATCCCGGGTTCGCCCATCCGCAAGAATGGAGCCGTCTTTCATCACAATGGTTCGTGTTGCATATTCCGCTGCAACCCACATCGAATGAGTGATGATGACAATCGTGTGCCCCTTCTGGTTCAGATGTCTTAACATCTCCATCATATTTTTTTGTTGCGGGTAGTCCAGACCGGTCGTGGGTTCGTCAAGAATGATCACACGGGGTTGGGTGGCCAACACCGAGGCAACAGCAATGCGCTGGCGTTCACCTCTGGTCAGGGCAAAGGGGTTCTTTTCTTCATAGCCCTGGAGGTCCACGGTCTCCAATGCATCGGCTACTTGTTTGCTGATGGTCGGGGGATTTTCGCCAAGTGCTTTTAAGCCAAAGCCCACTTCCTCCTGGACCGTTCTGGCAAAGATTTGATGGTCGGGGTTCTGAAAAACATATCCCACCATCCGCGCAAGGTCCCGGTGGCTATAGTCAGCTGCGAATCTGCCCTGGATCAGAACACGGCCTGATGAGGGTTTTAGTAATCCATTAAAATGTTTGGCGAGAGTTGTCTTGCCGGATCCGTTCTGCCCAAGGAGAGCGACGAACTCGCCTTCATCAATGGAGAGATCGATATCATGAAGCGCTTCGGTTTGAAATCGAGGATAGACAAACCTTAACGCCTCTGCACTTAATAGAGGAGAGGATTTCATGCTCCTGGATGGGACGGTCGTGGGAAAAGGTCCACGTTGTCCAACAAGATGGTGTCTCTCGATGAGGTTTATAGCCGATTCGACAGTCAGGGGTTGACCTGCCCAGCCCATTTTCTCAAAAAGTTCTATTGTCGGAAGGGGTTTAATTCCACAGGATTTGAGCCTGGAGAGATTCGGAAGAACCTTTTCGGGGCTCCCTTTTGCAATCACCTCACCCTCTTGCATCAACCAGACCTGATCTGCGCAGAGGGCGGTTTCCGGCTCATGGTCAACGATGAGGAGGATACGATTCTCTTGACGGAACTTCTCCGCCAACGAAAGAACCTCTTCGCGCCCCACAGGGTCGAGGTCGGTGGTGGGTTCATCCATTACGAGGATCTCTGGCTCAAGGGACAGGACCGAACCGATGGCAAGCCGTTGTTTCTGACCGCCTGAGAGAGTTGCTGGTTCACGCTGACGAAATGATTTTAAACCGACAAAGGTTAAATACTGTTCGATCCGGCGTCCGATCTCCTTCCGGGAGAGGCAGTGGTTCTCCGGTCCGAAAGCCATTTCGAGCTCAACATTCGTGGAAAAGAGCTGAGATTCGAAATCCTGAAGAACCATGCCCACATGGTGTGACATTTCAGAGACGGTATGGCAGGGAACCTCCTTCCCTTTGATGAGAACGTGACCCCGGTATTCACCGCGAAAGAACCTGGGGATGAGTGAATTGAGCGAACAGCAGAGCGTTGATTTGCCGGCTCCCCCATGGCCCATCAACACGACAAAGGTTGCCCCATCTATTTCTGCGTTAATATTCTTAAGGGCAGGGCGGTTACCTCCGCGATAGGTGAAACTGAGATTCTGAATGGAAAGATAAGGACGCATTGGGTAATAGGAAATCAGGTTACCAGGAAATCAGGAGGCAGGATACCAGAGGATCAGGGTATCAGGGGAACAAAACAAGAAATTATTTAACCTGATCCTCGGATGTCCTGATCACTACTACCTGATAACCTGATATTCTGATAACCACTAAACTTTGTTTCGGATAGGTCCGAAACGGACGCTTTGCCCGATATTCGAATTTCGGAATTTTATCCAGTTCTGAATCACAAGATTTCAAAGAAGAAGGCATCCGATGATGATGGCCAGAGTTGCCATCCAGCCAATCGCGGCAGAAGGAAGGTCCATCAACATTTCGCCAAAAATACCGATGAGCGAGGCGATGGTAACCAGCCAGGCACCAAGGATTCCAGCAATCGGTCGCCCTATTTCCGTTTCTTCCATGATCTCTGCCCAGAAGAGTCCGAACTGATATCTGACCACACCATATACAGCCGTCAGGAGGGCAACCCCGATCAGACTGGCAATGGTGTTATTGAGTGTGATGATCTTTGATAACATGGAATAGGGAACGATTCCGAGGGCATCAACTCCAGCACTGATTACAACTGCACAGGCTGCACTTGAAATGAAGGCGATGAAAATGTAGTTGATCCAGCATCGGAAATTCCCGGGTTTCCATTCCCTTGATCTTTGTGCAATGGGCACAAGGGTTATCCACAAAGCAAAAGGCAGGTAGCCTAATAGGAAGTTGCCGACAAATCCCGGGATGGAACCGGGTCCGAAGGTTCCGCCAAAGAAGTCTCCGATGAGATTACCAATGGCTGTGCCCCAGGCACCTGCTGGACCAAAGAGAAGTCCAAAAACCATGGGGAAAATATTGGCGACACGCACTTCAGTGATCCCGGGAACGAGTGGAATGGCAGTCTTGAAAGCGATCAGAGCTGCTGCATAGATGGCTGCACAGACCGCCACCAGAATAATCATCCGGGTGTTTCTCCACATCCGAAAAACCGCCTTCATGAGTTTTTCCTTCTTTATTCTATAGGGTAGAAATGTGTGTTAGTACTATATCTAATGTTTTGATGCTGTGTTCAAGTAAGATCAAATTGCGTGGGCCTTTTACTCCATTATATTCTAATTTATCACCATGAAAAAGGTTGCACCGAACTTGGTATACAATACGTAACAAGGCATAGGTAGGATTGCCAGCCCAACTATCAAACCTTAATTTTGAACATTCTCTTCTCTTTGTTTCTCGGCACACTTCCGAGCAAATTCTATCGTGTACAATACCAAATAATTTCCTCAGAAAAACTGTTGCAGATTTTACTTCCCGGTGAGGAGGATTTTCCCCTCTTCCGTTGCCAACACACTCTATCTCGGCAAATTGGCGAGCAACGTCTGCGAGATTTCTGGTTGCCCATATGGTATCACCATGTTCTTCCCCGAATTTCATAACACCTTTATTGTTTCCAATCTTATATTTGGAGTAATAAGTGTTAAAAAGCATCCACTGGTCAAAGAATTTGTTGTACGCAACTGGATAGCCCTCCCGATTATTTAGCCAGTACTGAATCGATTCGACTGCCATTCTTTCAGAATCTGGCATTTTATGTCCCCCTCTTACTCATATATGGCATCCCACGTTTCAAATACAAAACGTCTCATTCTATATTAAAAACATTCGCGTTCTTATCTTTTTCCTCCCCAAGCCTTAAGAAGATCATCAAGAAATTCAGGATTAGTTTGATAGCCTAAATGGTGTGCCTTTTTAATATCCTTCAAAGATTTTTCATATTCTCCTTTAAAGTAATAAATAAATCCCCGAAGGTAGTAAGCTTCAGCATCCCCCGGGTTTATCTCGATAGCCTTCGTGTAGTCAGAGATCGCCTGATCGTATTGACCTTTATTCCAATAGGTTATCCCCCGATTGAAATAGGCTTCAGCATACTCCGGGTTTATCTCGATAGCCTTCGTGTAGTCAGAGATCGCCTGAACGTATTGACCTATCTTCTTATAGGTATTCCCCCGATTGAAATAGGCTTCAGCAAACTCCGGGTTTATCTCGATAGCCTTCGTGTAGTCAGAGATTTTCTGTTCGTATTGACCTGTCTCCCCATAGGTTATCCCCCGATTGCAATAGGCTTCAGCATACCCCGGGTTTATCTCGATAGCCTTTGTGTAATCAGAGATCGCTTGATCGTATTGACCTGTCTCCACATAGGTATTTCCCCGATTGTAATAGGCTTCAGCAAACTCCGGGTTTATCTCGATAGCCTTTGTGAAATCAGAGTTCGCCTGATCGTATTGACCTTTATTCCAATAGGTTATCCCCCGATTGAAATAGGCTTCAGCAAACTCCGGGTTTATCTCGATAGTCTTTGTGAAATCAGAGATCGCCTGACCGTATTGACCTTTATTCCAATAGGTTATCCCCCGATTGAAATAGGCTTCAGCATACCCCGGGTCTATCTCAATACCCTTGGTGAGATCAGAGATCTCCTGGTCATATTGACCTTTATTCCAATAGGCAATTCCTCGATTGTTGTATGCTTCTGCATCATCTGATTCAACACGATTAATGTTTTTTACTAATTCCAATCCTCTGCTGATAAGATTAGAAGAATATTCTGTAATTTCTCGTTTACCTGAAGGAATTAAGTCTCGTTTTTTTGGACCCTTGTCACTGCTCATATCCACCGGCTTCTCTTGGTCTTCATTTTTTTCAGTTCTTGTCTGGCAAGAGCAATCTGTTCGTCTAAATGCATTGTCATCTCATCCAACAAGTCTCTATCTTCATCTTCAGCTTCTTCTACTTTCATCTTCAGTTGGTAAAGATCGGAGCCTTTCAGTTGGTCGATTTCGGTTTCAATTACGTTTAATCGTTCTTTGACTTGAGTGATCTTCCGGATGACCCGGACAAGCTCTGCCCCAACACCTTCACCTTTGACAGATTCTGGACTCGTTTCCCATTCACGGAGAATCGCCTCCAGGCGAGCCTCATCGCCTTCTTCGTAAGCCTGATTTGCTACAGCCATTAACCTCTGTCGGCGAACCCTATCGTCCTCACCATTGGCAAGATCAGGGTGAACACTTTTGGCCACTTCACGATAGAGCTTTTTTAGGTCCTCTGATGGTGTAAACCTTTCACGTTCTAAAGGTTCTTGTTCAACGTCAGTTACCTTGGCAGATTCATCAGCTTTGGTACGGGCCTCTTCGGCCATTTCTTGTAATTTTTTATCTTTTGGTTTAAATCGAGCCTGAAGCTCAGCTATTTGTGCATTAATCTCATCTAACTCTACATAACGGGTTCCGATAATGCGGAGGTATCGTATTTCAAAAGTCCGCAATTCGACATGAAGTGTTGCCAAATCTAATTCACTCTGGATTAGTTCCGATTCGAGTTCCTCGAGCTCAGTCAATTTTTTGCTAAGCTCCTCTTCTTCAGGAGTTTTTCGATGTTTGGTCCCAGTTATCATTT
>VGSD01000083.1 GCA_016875155.1 Deltaproteobacteria bacterium
TCGCCGGGACCGCTCGAGGAGGTCAGGCTCGAGGACCTGGTCATAGGGGTTTTCTTTACGGGCGTGAAGCTATCCACCGGTCACGGGGGATGTGCCTTCACGCCCATCAGCGAGATTCCGGAGGCGGTCTGTTGTCCGACCTCAGCCGCCCGGATGCCTCCAGCAGGGAATCTGGAGGGAAAACCTGTTTCTGAAATCGTCAATTACTCACTCGATCCCAATGTCCTCAAGAGCGCCATTGGCATTGCCACCCTCAACGGACTTTCCCAATGGATTATCGAATCAGGTAACGAAAGAGAATATGAAGTGGTCAAAGACAGGGATGGCTTCGACCTACTCGACATCCAATCCCATGAGACGGTCTCTCTGGTTGGGGCGTTTACCCCTTATATCAAGAGGTTGAAAGCAATGGGAAACCCTTTCTATATCATCGAAAAGAACCGGCAGACCTTGAGGCCGGATGAGATGAAACATTTTAAACCCGAATCCGAAATGAAGACAGCCATCGAGAATTCGCAGGTGGTCATCATCACCGGAACAGCCATTGTCAACCACACCATCGATGCGACCCTTTCATGGACCAACCATGAAAAACGCACCGCCATCATCGGCCCAACCGCCAGCCTCATCCCGGATGCCTTTTTCAGGAGGAGCGTCAACGTGATGGCAGGTGTCCGCATTCTGAATGCAAGCCTCATGCTCAACCTCCTGAAGCAGGGAGGTTCTGCCTACCACTTGTTAAAGGAATGCTCCGAAAAAATCGCTTTTATCCAATAGTGGAAGGATTTAATTTAGAAAGTACCGAGCTGGCACGCACGGATTTTCAGCCCTAAGGTTTCGCAGGCAGTAGAGACCGCCTTTCGCTCTGTTCCAAGACGGCCAGCAATCGCCCAAACTGCCGCACAGGCCACACCGCCATTTTCAGCTACCTCCTCAAGAGCATTCTTTATCTCTTTTGGGACAGAACCACCCACAGGGATGTCCTTACCATGGTTCGGTTTATTGCCCCAACCAAAGAGCCCCAGTTGACATTGCTTGATCTTTATCTCCAACAAGTCAGCAGTGATACCCACTTCAGAGATACTGACGTTGATCTCTTTTGCAATTTTCTCAGCCATCCCACAAGAAAGTTCGCCGCCGGGAGATTTTTCCCGAATCGCCTTTACAACCTGCTCATTCGGTTTTGTTTCGGATGGATGCTTCAAAGCATATTTGCCAGAATATTCGTAAGTCATTTTTTTAAACCTCCTTTGGACATGATAGATTTTTACCTAATCCCTCCAACTCAATTCATTCATAATGGCTTCGGATTTCCTTCGACTTAAGTCAAGGATCATGTAAGATCATTGTTTAAAATTGAAGGGGAAGTATTGCGTTTCTTCCAAGAGTAGGATAATAAAATAAAAATAACTAAATTTATTTTTTAATCAATGGAAAAGGAGGTGAAAAAGGCTCCGCCCAAATTTTAAAGACGTATCAAGATTCAAGCCTAAAAGAAAGGAGGACGGCCAGAAATGAAATTTAGAATGCTCCGGGTGATTCCCATTTTTTTGGGAGGGTTCTTTTTATTTTCAACGGCTTTTGCCCAGGTCTGTTTGGAGTGCCATAAAAAGGTGACACCGGGAATTGTCAACGATTGGCAACTGAGCAAACACAGCAAGAATAAGATCGACTGCGCGGTCTGCCATGGAAGCGACCATAAATCATCAAAAGATGTGGCAAAAGCAAAAATTCCCACCCCTGATACCTGTGCAACCTGCCATGATAAACGGGTGAAGGAATTTAAGGCTGGAAAGCATGCAGCAGCCTGGGCTGCCATGAAAGCCATGCCAACCGCCCACTGGCAACCTATGTCTTTGATGGAAGGTATGAAAGGTTGTGGAGGGTGCCACAAAATTGGTTTGAAGTCTGAGGCAGAGATTAAAGAACTGAAGAAGAGCGGCCCTGGGTTTGGGACGGCCTCCTGTGATGCCTGCCATACTCGACACACCTTTTCCGTGATCGAGGCAAAACAACCTCAAGCCTGCCAGACTTGCCATATGGGCTTTGACCATCCTCAGTGGGAAATGTATTCTGGATCAAAACACGGGGTTCGCTTTCTACTCAAACAGAACAAGACGCTCCCGGCGACTGCCTCGGCGCCTACCTGTCAGACTTGCCATATGTCGGGAGGAAATCACGAAGTACGAACCGCATGGGGATTTCTCGCAGTTCGGCTCCCGATGCCCGAGGACAAACAATGGGCGGCTGACCGTGCAACGATACTCCAGGGCCTTGGTGTCCTTGATCCCGATGGTAAACCGACAGGCAGGTTGGATGTCGTGAAGGCTGCGGACGTGGCCCGACTGACTCAGGAAAGCTGGCAAAAGGAACGGGACAAAATGCTTAAAGCCTGCAACAAATGCCACTCGGGCAATTTTGCTAAAGCCGAATTGGAGAAGGGCGACCAGATCATCAAAGATGCCGATCGGCTCATGGCCGAAGCCATTCGTATCATTGCGGATCTCTACAAGGATGGGATTTTACCCAAACCGAAGAATTATGCCTATCCATTTCCTGATCTTCTTACCTTCCACGATGCTCCGACAACGATCGAACAGAAACTCTTTGTGATGTTCCTCGAACACCGCATGAGGACATTTCAAGGGACCTTCCACGCCAACCCGGATTATGCCCTCTGGTATGGCTGGAGTAAGATGCAGCAGAGCTTGATGGAAATTAAAGAAAAGGCTGCTGATTTACGTGCAAAGACCAAAAAGTAACGTGATGGAGGAATTCCCTTTCTGGGAATTCCTCCCTATTTTTTTCTTGAATCGAACACCCCATTCTTCTAAAATAGACAATCTATGAAGGCCCTATTTCTTTGCTGGGTGCTCGGATGCATCCTTTTCCCACCACTTCATACCCATGCTACTCCGGAATACGCGGAACAGACGAAATGGGATTGCCAGCAATGTCATGTGGAAGCCACCGGAGGGAAACTGACAAAGGCCGGAGAAGATTTCAGGGGGGAACTTCAAGTAAAAGGTCTATACCGGCCCCTCAAACCGTTTCAAAAGGTGGTCCGGCTGATCATCGCCTATCTCCATCTTCTCATGGCCATCGCCTGGTTTGGGACCATCCTCTACGTCCACATCCTCTTAAAACCGGCCTATGCCGCCAAAGGACTGCCCAAGGGAGAACTCATCCTCGGATGGCTCGGGATCATCGTCCTCTCCATCACAGGGGTTCTCCTGACGATCTCCCGGATGCCGACCTGGGAGGCCTTCTATTCCACGAGATTCGGAATTCTTCTCAGCCTCAAGATCATTCTTTTCTCCATTATGGTATGCACAGCCATTGCCGTCACCTTCATCATCGGTCCGAAAATGAGAAAGCAGAGGACCCTTCCCCTGCCCCTTGGCAAAACCAAGTTTACCTTGGATGAGCTTTCCCACTTCGATGGAAACGAAGGAAAACCTGTTTATTTCGCTTATCAGGGAAAGATTTACAATGCCACTTCAAGTAAACTCTGGAAAGATGGAAACCACATGAAAAAACATCCTGCTGGCAATGACCTGACCGATCTTCTTAAAACTGCGCCTCACGGAGAAGAGAGGATATTCCAGATGCCTGTGGTTGGTGAATTGTTGCTGGTGGGTGCAAAAATGGAAAAATCTTTACATGAAAAAGTCTTCTATTTCATGGCCTATATGAATCTGATCTTTGTCTTCCTCATCACCTTCATCATCGCCCTCTGGCGCTGGGGATAAATTCAATTTCAGATTTCAAATTTCAGATTGCAAATTGGATCAACATTAACTGATTAGAAATTTTCATTTTTCAATTTTAAATTTGAAATTTGCAATTTGAAATAGGTTCAAACTACACTTTATTCTTTAACTCCAGAGCCTCATTGATCAGGTCTGTCACCTGATCGAAGTTGAAGGGTTTGGAGATGATCAGGTCGATCCCGCTTTCGCCCATCTTCCCCCGATCCAGCTCCATTCCCCAGCCTGTGACCATGATCACGGGGATTGCAGGGTCCAATGCCTTGAGCGCCTTCCCAACCTCCCAGCCTGACATCTTCGGCATCCCAAGATCGGTGAAAACCAGATCAAATGTGTTACTTTTAAACCGCTCGATCCCTACATCCCCATCCTCTGCCACATCAACCTGATGTCCCTTCGTCCTCAACATGCGTGAGAGGATATCCCGGACAGCCTCCTCGTCATCGATCACAAGAATCCTGGCATGACGAATGGCTCCCAGGGGTTTCTCCGCCCTCTCTTTTACCTCCTTGACCTCTTCCCCATAACCCATGGGCAGATGGATAATGAAGGTGGTTCCTTTCCCGGGTTCGCTTTCGATCAGAATCTCACCTCCATGGCGCTTGATGATCCCATAAGAGACGCTCATCCCCAGTCCAGAGCTGGTGACCCCTTTCGTCGTGAAGAATGGATCAAAAATTCTCTTTTTCACTTCTTCTGTCATTCCGATGCCCGTATCGGCGATTCTCATCTCTACCCAGTCTTCTGAATGGGGTTGAGTTGAAAAAGTGATCTGGCCTCCTTTTGGCATAGCATCCACGGCGTTGAAGAGTATGTTGGTCAAAACCTCTCTTAATTCTGACGGATTTCCAAGGATGGAAGGAATCTCTCCAAGTTTTTTGATCAGTTCGATCTGGATTCCCTTCTTTTGAGCCTGATCTTTCCATCGGGGTTCTGTAATGGCCACCACCTCATGGACGATATCATTGAACGAAAGAGGGATGAATTCCTTATCCCTCCTCTTCCCTGTAAAATCCTGGATGCGGCGGACCGTCTCTGCCCCATCCTTCGAAGCCTTTTCAATAGTCCTTAACCTTTCCCGAATCTCATCAGGTCCATAATGGTCAAAGGAATGGAGCAGAAGTTGAATATTCCCGAGAATAGCGGCCAGGACATTATTGAAATCGTGAGCCACACCGCTTGCCATCTCCCCCATGGCTCTCAACTTCTCGGCCTGGATGATCTGATCCTGAGCCTGTTTTAATTCACTCAGAGTCATCTTCAAATCGGAAAAGAGTTGGGCATTCTCAATGAAGATGCTCACCTGACCGGTAAAGGAGGAGAGGGCCTTTAAATCCTCTTCATCAAACCCGTAAATTTCCCTGCTCTCCGTATCCAGAACACCGATCACCTCGTCTCTTATCTTGAGTGGAAAGGCAGCCTCTGACTTACCCTCTGGAGACCCCGGGATATACCTGGATTCTTTGGATACATCAGGGACATAAAGAAACTCACCGCTCTTGGCCACCCATCCCACAATCCCATCCATTCCGACCCTGAACCTCAAATGCTTCACCTCATCAATATCCCTGCCGATGACCTGCCGGATATAGAGTTCTTTCTTCCCTTGATCCAGTAACAGGATACTGCACAGGGGATAACCCCATTGCGTCCTGAGAAGCTCGAGGGCGTTCTTGAGCAATTCGTCAAGATCGAGAGTCGAAGAAAGTTTTTTCCCGACTTCATAAAGGGTGGTCAATTGCCTGATCTTGGCTAAGGAGTCCTCATAGAGTTGGGCATTTCCAATGGCAATACCCGCCTGCTGGGCAAAACCGAAGAGGAGCTCAATCTCACTTTGTTGAAAATGTTTTTGTGGATCCAGAGTGCCGATCGTCATGACCCCGATGACCAAATCCCTGACGATCAAGGGAACTCCCACCACCTCTTTTAAATGGAGAGAGTCCAATTCCTTGATGCGATTGGGATTGTTTTCGTAATCCTTATAAAGAACAGGGCCTTTCTTTCTTAACACCTCTCCCACTACGCCAATCGATGAAGGTGTAAATTCTTTTTCAGCAAAAGATTTCGGTAACCCATCGACAATGACATTCACATAAGCCTGTTTCCGTTGGTCCCAGAGGGCAACCGAGCCGCCATCTACCTTCAAAAGTTCGATGGCGCTCTTCACGATCTTTTCAAGGATCACCTTCAGTTCGAGTCGGGATGCAATTTCTTTGCTGATGGCGTAAAGGGTCTTTTGCTCTTCGAGTCGTTTGACATTTTCTGAATAGAGGGAAGCTCTCTCCAGAGCGCTGCTGATGATCTGTCCGATCGAACTTAAGAGGTTTCTGGTGGAAGGGGTAAACTGACTTAATTCCCTACGAGCAATATTGAGGGTCCCATAGATTTTCTCTCTCGTTCTGAGAGGAATGACGGCTAAAGACTTTAACCCCTCTTCGATCGCAAAAGGGATGGCTTCCGAATAACCTGGATAGTCATCAATGAACAGGGGCTCTCCCGAAAGGGCAACCTTTCCTGTTGCTCCTTCGCCCAACTTCAACCGTTGCATCCCCTTTGAAAAGGCCATTGAAAATCCCTTATGGACCACATAGATCAGTTCGTTGGTCTTCTCTTCAAGCAAGTAGATGCCCACCGACTGAATTTCCGTCAATTCTACGATCTTATTTAGGCTCTTATTCAAAATCTCATCGAGGTCAATTGACTCGTTGACCGTCTGGCTGATGGCATTGAGGATCGAAAGCTCACGGTTCAGCCTGACGATTTCATCGCTCTTCCCTTGCTTCTTCTCGCCCTTCATATGAGAATTTCTTCCTTCCCTTTAATCCACTAAGATCAATCCGAAGAGATTCTGCTCCTCCTCATAAGTTCGAACCACCTGGATGGGAAATCCATTTCCCCTTGCGGTTTGAAAGACATCCACTCCGCAGGCCTCCATGGAAGGCCTCGCTTCCATTCCATGTTTGCAAAGATCGTTGAGATCGCATTCCTTACAAAGGCGACAAGGCCCGGAGGTCATACTCCAGGCTTTATAATAGCCTTCGAGAAAAATATCAACCTCGAGTCGAACAATTTTCTCATTAAATTGCTTCGTCACTTCCCTTCTTTTGGATCCATCAGTGATGTGCCGGTGAAGTAAAATCGCCTTCCGGTAGGAATCGATGACCATTCGAGTCAGTTCGGGCGTAGGGGTATGAGGAGGACAGCAATGGCTTTGTCCGAAACCAGGACACCCGAACTGACATTTCAGCCGAACCCATTCAGCCGTCGCAATCGAGCTAGGTTCAACCACCCTCGCTCCATCGATTCCTCTCTCTATAGCCAGGCTGCAATATTCCTCAATGGGTCTCATCATGTCTCCAATCTCCTCATTCTCTGGCTTTACCCTACCTTATATTCAGAGCCATATTTAAAATTCCAATCACCAAATCCCAAGCTCCAAATAAGTTCCAATAACCAAAAAGGATAAATGGACCTCTTCAAAATTTTTGGTAATTGGTTATTGGTTATTATTTGGTTATTGGTGTTTGGATATTGGTTATTATTGCCTAAATTGAGCGATTCACCCTATTTCACAAGGGAGGCAGAGACGCCTCAAACCCTTTTAGAATGCGATGCGTTATAAGTTTGGGCAATTCACCTTAAACTTTCACCAAAAGGGTGGTCATTGAACCGGCCTCATTGTTGATTCAATCTATCAAAGGTAATCGCTCTAAAAGGCTTTTCGGCCTCCCCGCCTCCCTTGTGAAGGGTAAAAAATCGCTCAATTTAGATATTGTTTATTTACTCCCTCCCAGTTCCCTGATCTCCCTCTGGGCCTCCTCTCTTTCCGGGCTTCCTCTTCCTAGCCACTCAAGTGAGGTTCTATAGTGAAGCAAAGCGTTCTTAGGTTCACCCTTCAGTTTAAAATATCTGGCAAAATGTAAATGAGACAACCCCTTCTGGTCCATTCTCCCATAGACAGATCCCAGGCTGTGATAAACCTCGACCCATTCGGGAAAGCCTTGCTTCACCCTCAAAAAGAGCGGAAGGGCCCGGGAAAAATCTCCCTTCTCCTGATAACATTTTCCGAGATAATAAAGGCTCAGCAGATCCTCTTTCCGATCATCGCCGTTCCTGTAAAGTGAACGAACCGCTTCGAGGTTTTTGATCGCCTGGTCCATCTTCCCGGAAAGAAAAGAGGTGATCCCCAGTTCCCTCAATATATCTACGTCTTTTGGGGCTAGTAAGAGTGCATGATGAAAAACCTCTAACGCCTTATCCAGTCGTCCCATTTTCCGGTAGGCCAGGCCCAGGCCGTAATGGGCATCCACCTCCTGCGGACTGGCATCGATCAACGATTGAAAGTGATTGATCGCCACGTGTGGCTCCCGCTCCTCCACAAAGGCTTTGGCCTGAATTTTTCGAAACGATCCAAAGGTTTTAAAAGGTCCGGAGGGTTTGGGGCCGGTCTGGAGAAGATTTTCCATCAGAGAGATTCGATCTCCGATGGCTGGATGGGTTGACAGATAAGTTGGGATTCCCGGGCCAGAGGTCAGACTGAGTTTATAAATTTTGCTCATGAAGGTGATGAATCCGTTGGGGTCATAACCCGCCCTGATCATGTATTGAAGGCCGTTTTGATCGGCCTCGACTTCCATCTCACGGGTATATTTCAGGGCAAGGGCCTCGACTGTGGCCATCGCGGTAACCGCCACCGCTTCGGAGGCTTTTCCCCCTCCGCCTAATAGGGCCCCTGCGATGATGGCGGCGATGGAGGCGATGTTAAGCCTTTTCGACCTCTCGATCATCTGTGCCACATGTCTTGCCATCACATGAGAGATTTCGTGGCTGACGACTCCTGCGATTTCCTGCTCATTCTCTGTTGAAACCAAAAGCCCGGTGGTCAGGAAGATGTGGCCTCCAGGAATGGCATAGGCATTGGGATCTGTTCCGACGATCAGATAGAATTTGAAATCGAAAGGAGTTGACCCTACCTGAGCGACCAGAGATTGGCCAATCGTGTTGATAAAGCTCTGAAGGGTCAGGTCTTTCACCCAATCCACCTTCTTCTCCATTTCGAAAAGGATCTTCTTACCCAACTTCTTTTCCTCTTCGATGGTCATGGCTCCTGAAACCGTTGGAAAACGGATGAAGAGAAGACAGAGAAAAAGAGAGGTAACCCAAATGATGGTTTTTTTTCGATAAGGCATCTTCTTGTCTTTTTGTGAGATCAGTGAGGTTTATCTTAACATGTTCCCTTTTTCTCTACAACGAAAAAAAACCCTATATATCCTCTCCATTTGGGTGGGGTTTGGATGGTGGGAGTAAGAGGATATATAGGGCTAT
>VGSD01000084.1 GCA_016875155.1 Deltaproteobacteria bacterium
CCTTGGAATGCTTGTCGGGGCAGGAATCTTTGCCGAGGTCTACACTTTTATCAAAGACACCATCCTCAAATGGGGGGATATCGGAAAGATTACGATCCCAAAAGCCCTTGGCATCAATCACTGGATCATAATCGTGCTCATCTGGGGGATAATGGTTGCATTTCTGTTAACTTTGGAGAAAAAGAGGCTCTAATAAGAGAGGGGTTTCTCCGTTTTAGACAAACGGAAAAACCCCTCTCAGCGTTTAAATATTTGGGCAGCAGGCTCATTAGCCCACGAGTGTGGCTAAGTAGGCGGCTCCGAGTTTATCGATATGATCCTTGACATTCTCAAAGTAATTGAAGTGCTCTTCTTCGTCCTTGAGAAGCTCTTCGAAAATTTCTTTCGAGATCTGGTCTTTTTCTGCCGCACAGACCATAGCGGCGTCGTTATACATCTTCATGGCCGCCCCCTCAAGCCCGATATTTGTCTTCAGCATCTCTACGATCCCCTGCCCTTTTTTTGCGATAGCATCGGGCTTGGAGGTAGGCTCTCCCTTCAGGAAAAGGATCCTCTCAGCTAATTTCTCTGCATGCTTCATCTCTGCGATCCCAATCTCCTTAAACTTGGAGGCCAGTTTTCCTAAATCCTGGTCTTCGAGTTCATAGTGCTGCGCCATATACTGAGTGATGGCGGTCATCTCTCTGGATCGCGCTGCATTCAATAGATCAATCACCTTCTTGCTCATACACCCTCCTTTTCTAAAGATTAATTTTTTATAATTTTATAACATTGAACCCGATGTAAGACAAGTAAAATCAAAAACAATATCTAAAAACACTCTTGACAAATAAATATTATTGCATATAATTTAAGCATATCATGGAGGTGCGATTTATGCGTGCAACATTAAACATACCTGACGATCTTATTTCGGAAGTGCAAAAGCTTTCCGGTGAAAAATCGAAAACCAAGGCCATTACTACAGCCATGGAGGAGTTCATCAAACAGAAAAAGATCAAAGAACTGATTGCTCTTAAAGGAAAAGTTCAAATCGACTACGATTGGGAAAAAGAGGAAGAGCTTGAAATGAAAGCCCAAAAAAAGAGAGAAAAGCTCCTTGAAAAATAGAACATTGGCTGACACAACCGTCTGGATCGAATTTTTCAGGGGAAAGACAAAAGTTGCAGACCGCCTTGAAATGCTCCTTACAGAAAATGCCGTCTGTACATGCGGAGTTGTAATGTTCGAGCTCCTCCACGGGATAAAGTCAGAAGGTGAAAAAAATAAAATCTTAAACATCCTGGCAACCCTGCCCTATTTTGAGATGACCCCAAAACTATGGCAAAGCGGTGCAGGGCTTTCCCTCTCGTTGAAAAAGAATGGTGTTAGTCTACCCCTTTCCGATATTTTTATTGCCGCCATTGCTATCGAAAATGACCTCTCCATCTATACTCTCGATAATCACTTCGAACAAATTCCAGGAGTAAAGATTTATCGGATCTGAGAATCTGGAATTTCCTGATTTGACCTTTGCTCCACGCCTTATTTAAACAATAGATTCAGATAGCTTGACGCCTCTCCCCTTTTTTGATAAATTCGTTTTTCATAAACACCAGGACTGGATGCCCAGAGATTATGGCAAATGATCAGAAGGCACCCTGTTTTTCTCTGCGTATGCCTTGTAGGCCTACCAGATTCCATTTCGAATTTTGGAATCCCGGTAACTCATGATTTTAACCGAAGAATCTCTTTTGATTTTAATAAGTTAAATAACAATCAAACCTTCAATAATAGGCAGAATTACCATATCATAATATGATATTTCCGTCTAATATCCGTTGGGCGGCGCGAAAAACGCGCCGCCCAACAAGCCGCTGGAGCCCTTAGGTGGTGGAAAATATGAACAAATTCAAAGCATTCATTTTAGGTGTATTAAAGATTGCTGCAGTGATCTTAGTGGTCATCGTCAGCCTTGTCCTGCTTGGATGGGGGGGTTACATGGTATGGCAGAACCGGGAAACTGCAAAGAACGCTTCTCTGGCGCAACCAAGAACCTGGCCTGCAATTCGTATCGAAGCTCTCGAAAATGCGGAACTTAAGTTATCAACTATGTGGCGTGAGGGGGCTCTACATTATCAGTTGTCTATAGATGGTTATCCGAAAATCATCCTTGCTACTCGTGATATACGAAAGGACCGGGTTTCATCTGCCATGAGACCGGAATTTACTATAGAATTTCTGGATGAAAACGGATTCAAGCTTTTCGAACACGAGATTCCACTTAATAAAATGGCCAAGATTGTTAATGCCAAAGGCCAAGGGGTTGGGCTGGAGGCAAAAGGCCATACATATCTCACCGCTGAAACATACCGAAGGGCTGCATCGTGGAACATAACGTGGAATTTCGATACACAGCCCTAATAACAACGTAATGACTCGCTGTGGAAGACACGGGAAAGGTGCAAGCTGATGAGTCTATGCCAGCGGAGGTAAATACTATGACTCGTGAGACCTGGGTGGGAGCGCTTCTCGGTGCTATTTTAGGATCTTTCGTCATTCCTGGAGTTTTAAAATTATTCGAATTAATCGTAAATTGGTGGAAATGGTCACGCCCCGCCAGAAAACTTCTTGAGGGTCTATCTGATCAAAATGAATATTGCAAAATTTTTGTAAGGGATTTCATTGTTACAGAGGATACAAAACTTTACTCAATCGATCCAAGACTTGGAGTTGGCATTGTTCCAAATGTTCATGAGCTTTGGCCCGATGTCGAGGGTCGTGCGGTAGGAAATCTTCTAAATATTTTAGGCCAGGTTGGGAAAACAAAAAACATTGATATTGTTCGTATGAGTCAGGACATCGGTGAGTGGAATACAAACCTTATAGTCTTGGGAGCCCAGGCCCAAAAGTCATTCGATTTCTACAAAAACATGAAATGTGTAGCTTATCGAATGGATGATAAAGAAATATACGACACCCAAAACAACCAAGTTATTAAAAGAGATGAAGGATATGGCTATGGGCTGATTTTAAAGGCGCTAAATCCATTTAAAACAACTGGGAGCCGTGGAGTATCGTTCTTAATCGGTGGATTTGGTGTCCTTGGAACTGCAGCCGCATCTTATTATTTCAAAGAGAATTTCAAAAATCTAGGAGAGGAATTTAAATCTGATTACTTTGGTATTGTTGTGAGGGCTCCAGTCAGTGCCGGTGAGCAGGCTGCTGAAAGGCTTTATAATTATGACAAAAGAATTACCACTTAACAAGTCGCTCAAAAGGGAAGCTGTACCTTCCTCAATAAAATAGATACTCTCGACTATGAAATACTTCTTGGTAAATGGTTATATTCCTTCTGCTCATCCGCCTGTAATACATGAGCACGGCTATTCGGATGTAGGTTTTGGAAGAAACGAAGACGATACAAGAGATGTAAAGGTGCGAAGATACCAAGAGGCAGGTATTGCTATCCCTCGGCTTGGTGAAACAATCTTCTTGCGGCATCCAAAAATTGGAAGAATCTCACTTTTTGTTTATGGGGCGTATGACGCCTTCATTATGATCGCCTCTTCCAGTCAACGTAATGGCTATCTACTCGGTAACGCCCTGCGGGCAACCATAACCTGTTTTTATGGTCATGCGCCGTTGGATCAAGGCTGCGGTTATTTGCTCGAATTGAGCAAAATTCCCGATGAGAATCTATCTCACAAGAATCTTGTGACGCCAATACTAACAGAAGCATCTCGGTATGACGAGGGTTTGCTGAGGCGAGAGCCTGTCTCTGGCACTCATCTTAATCATTTTGAACTGCAGGAAGGATGTGCAATTGTTGGAAAGGCGCTGAATTATCCATGGTTGATTGATGCTCTGCTGCACCTTGAATATAGCATGAGTCTAGTGTGGGGCTTCATGGTCGGTTCGTACTATGAGAGCCACTACAAGAGAGACAGGAAGAAACTCTCGCGGTATCAGATGGAACGGACCTACTTAGAGAATCGCTTCCGGTACGATGCCGCTTTTGTCTCTGCTTTCCGAGGTGTTGAATGTGTACTAGGTAAGCCACACTTCAAAAAGGGGCAGATTCCCACTTTGTTGTCAGCGCTCGATGCTGAATTCGGGACGGATTTCAGCAAATCACGTCACAGGTCGTGGCATGAAGTCTTTTCGAGCCGGCGTCGGTGGTGGGAGTATGGAGATATTCTGAGCTACTACTTGACCCTCAGAAATGCTGTTTCAGCTCATGGTAATCCTTCTCCACCCCATATAGTAATGGAGGATCAGGTTCTAGAAATACAGTACCTGCTTGCGGACATGCTTAATGATATTTTTAGTGGGCAAAAGAAGACCGAACAAGTCGTTCCACAGTGAGAGGCTTACGGTCACATCTTCATATGTCGTTATTCCCTCAGGAATTGCAATATTGCAAGCCTAAGCCCGAGCTTGCACAAATGGCTTGCATTTCGACAACTTGTAAATCAGCCTTTGGAATGTTAATAAAAGTTTTAGAATCGAATTGACATAAGTGTTGGAAAATCTCCCCCTCCCCCTCTTTACCAAAGAGGGGAGATAGAGGAGTTAAGGATGATCGTAAAAACTTATTGCGCGAGGATGGATCACGGTGGGTGTGGGATTCTTGCTCACGTAGAAGATGGAAGAATTAAGAAGATCGAAGGCGACCTAGATTGCCCCCTTAATAGAGGAACGATCTGCGCTAAGGGTCTTGCCCAGATTGAAAGACTCAACCATCCTGATCGCCTCACCTACCCCATAAAGAGAACAGGTGGCAGGGGTGAAGGCAAGTGGTCCCGTATCTCCTGGGACGAAGTGCTTGAGATAATTGCTAAAAAGATCAATGAGACCATAGAACGCGAAGGCCCGGAAACTATTGCTTTTGCCCAGGGAACACCTAAGGGATTGGAACTCTTCCTGTTAATGCGGCTGGCGAACCTTCTCCATATCCCGAATATCTCCACCCTTGGGCACATCTGTCATATGCCAAGGGAGACCGCCTCCACACTCACCTGCGGTTTCTTTCCGGTTCCTGACTTTGATCACCCCCCTTCCTGTGCCCTGGTTTGGGGGAGTAATCTCTTCCAGACAAACGAAGAAGGCATCATCGGTTCTCAGTTAAAAAGGGCTCTGGATCGAGGGACAAAATTGATTGTCATCGATCCGAGAAAGTCGTCTGTCGCCTCCAGGGCTGACCTCTGGATTCAACCCAAACCCGGCACAGACCTCTACCTGGCACTGGGAATGCTTAAGGTGATTGTTGACGAGGAACTTTATGACAAGACTTTTGTCGAAAATTGGACAAAAGGCTTCCCTGAATTGAGAGAACACCTCCATCAGTATTCACTTGATACCATCTCAGAGATGACCTGGGTTCCAAAGGATCAGATTTTCCGGTTGGCCCAACTCTTCTCTCGTACTAAACCAGCCTGTATCCAATGGGGAAATGCGATCGAACACAATATCAACAGTTTCCAGTGCTCAAGGGCATTACTCATTTTGATGGCCATCACAGGGAATCTCGAGCAGCCTGGTGGAAATGTGAACCGGATGGCACCTCCAGTCATAAGGCCGGGTGAACTCGTCCAGATCAAAAAGTTCCCTGAAAAGAAAGAGAAGATCCTCAGCCCGGAATTTCGGTTGGCGACGATGATGGGTTTTGTCCCCTCACAAATGGTCGTGAAGGCTATTCTCACAGGAAAGCCTCATCCCATCAGGATGATCTATATCCAGGGAGGAAATCCCCTTCTCAGCTATGCCAATTCAAAAGAGACCTTCGAGGCTTTAAAAAAATTGAGCTTTTTGGCTGTCTCGGAGATATTTCTAACTCCCACAGCCCAAATGGCTGATATTGTCCTGCCTGCAGCCACCAACCTGGAGTTTGACGACATTGGCCATTTCGGTCTTCCTCATGGGTTCATTCTGGCCCGGCCCAAGATCGTTGAACCTGTAGGAGAATGTTGGCCCGATTCGAAAATCTTAAATGAATTGGGCAAGAGACTCGGCCTCGACCAATATTTCTGGAATGACCTCGGGGAGTGCCTTGATGATGTTCTCAAACCCGCAGCCATGACTTATGATGATTTCAAGAACATTGGTATGCTCAAAGGGAAGTGGGAATATCGCTCTTATGAAAAAAACGGATTTTCAACGCCTTCGAAAAAGTTCGAAGTCTACTCTGAACAATTGAAACAGTGGGGATACAACCCCCTCCCCAGTCCTTATGACCCCTCGGAGACCTCTGGAACATCTTCTAAAGAGTACCCTCTTATCTTTACTTCTGCTAAAGACCCCTACTTCTTCCATTCTGCCTATCGGAATATCTCCTCCCTCCGGAAACTCTCTCCGGACCCTTTTCTACTTATCCATCCTGAGGCTGCCTCAAAATCAGGAATAAAAGAGGGAGATTGGGTAGCTGTTGAGACGGAAATGGGAATGATCCGCCAAAAGGCAAAACTGAATGAGGAGATCGATCCCAGAATCATCGTCCTCAGCTATGGCTGGTGGTTTCCCGAACGAAAGGACCTCGAACTGAGCGGCTGGAAGGAATCGAACCTCAACGTCCTGACAAATAACAACCCTCCTTATGAACCTGCCATTGGGTCCACCCCTCTCCGGGCCATTCCCTGCCGCATCTATAAATCTGAGCCATTTTAATGTGGGAATCCTCTCGGTGGTCCTTTTCATAATATGATCCCATTTTGTATTACTCCAGTAGATAACCCATCCCCCTCCCGACCTCCCCCTTGAAGGGGGAGAGAGAATGCGGGATGTAACATTTCAATTTTCTTGACAATTTCATAAAAACAGATAAAATTTGGAAAATTTAATTCGGGGGTTAATCGATCTGAAAGCATTGGTCACCGGAGGCACAGGATTTATCGGAAGTCATCTGGTTGAGGCTCTCCTCCGGAAAAGAACAGAAGTCCGCTGTCTTGTCCGGAATAGAAATAATTTAAAATGGTTAGGAGGCCTCCCCATAGAACTGGCGGATGGCGATTGTAGTGACAAGACCTCTTTGAATGAAGCTGTAAAGGGAGTGGATCAGGTCTTTCATCTGGCAGGTGTGACCAAAGCCCTAAAAGAGGAGACCTACTTTGATGTCAATGCAAGCGGAACAGAGAACCTCATCCATGCCTGCCTTGAAAAGAACCCAAACCTTAAGAAATTCGTCTATCTCTCAAGCCAGGCTGCTGCAGGCCCCTGTCAGGAGGGAGGTAAGAAGAAAGAATCAGACCTTTGCGAACCTGTCTCACCCTATGGCAGAAGTAAAAGAAGGGGGGAGGAATTCTGTCTGGAACATTCCCGACAAATTCCACTTATCATCCTCCGGCCTTCCGCCATCTACGGTCCAAGGGACAGGGATGTCTATGCCTTTTTCAGGATCCTCACTAAAAGGATCAAACCTGTTTTTTCCCGGCAGGAGCAGCACGTCAGCCTCTGCTATGTCGAGGATATTGTTCAGGCATTGATTCTGGCATCCGATTCCTCCGGATCAGAAGGGGAAATTTTCTTCCTGTCGGATGGCCATGATTATCGTCTCGATCAGATTGGAGACTTATTCGAACAGGCTTTTGGAATCCGAGCCTATCGAATTTATATTCCAGGGTGGGTTGTTGATGGAATCGCTTCCCTCTCGGAACTATTTTCAAGGCTCTCCGGGAGCCCTCCCCTGATCAACAAAGGCAAGGTAGAGGAGATGGTTCAGAAGAATTGGCTATGCGATATCACAAAAGCCGAAACACTGTTGGGCTTTAAACCCCGTTTTTCCCTTGCGGAAGGGATAAAAATCACTTATGAATGGTATCGAAAGGAGGGTTGGCTATAATCTAACCCCGGTTTACCGGGTAGCCGAATTCTGCTTTGGTGGGAGGGTTGAATAAACTCGAACGAAGAAAATAAAATTCTAAATCCAAAACTCTAAACAAACACAAATGTCCAAAACACAAAACTCAAAACTGTTAGATTTAGGAAAAACAAAAGTTTAGATAGTTTTTTGAACATTTGGGTTTTAAACTTTGTATTTATTTAGGATTTAGTGTTTTGGGTTTTGAGTTTAATTTCGTGCGTAGGATTTAAATCATGTTCGATCACTATATTGGCGTTGCTATTTTGCACACAATTGAATTTCTAAGAGACTAAAATGGGGTGGGCTATGGATGTTTTTGAAAAATGCGTGAAATTGAACGAACAGTACCGGGAAGTCTACGATAGTGGCAACTACTTTTTCTTCCGTAAACTCGAATCTGCCCAGGATTCCGAGGTGATGGTTAACGGAAAACGGGTGATCATGGTTGGCTCCAATAACTACCTGGGCCTGACCAATCATCCGAGGGTGAAAGAAGCTGCTATCAAAGCCGTCGAAAAATACGGGAGCGGCTGTGCGGGTTCACGCTTTCTCAACGGGAATCTCGAAATCCATGAAGAACTGGAAACCAAGTTGGCCCGCTTTTTCCGCAAGGAGGCCGCCCTGGTCTTTGCCACGGGGTATCAGACCAATCTGGGAGCCATTTCCGCTCTCGTAGGAAGAAACGATGCGGCGATTATCGATAAATATGATCATGCCAGTATCATCGATGGCTGTCGCCTCTCTTTCGGGCAGGTGAAGAAGTATCGCCACAATGACATGAAAGATCTCGAACGGGTGCTGGAAGCGTCGAAAGATAAGGGAAAATTGATCATTGTGGATGGCGTTTTTAGCATGGAAGGGGATATTGCCGATCTGCCGCCCATCATCAAACTGGCCAAAGCTTATGGGGCCAGGGTGATGGTTGATGACGCCCATGGCGTAGGAGTCCTTGGAAAAGGAGGAAGGGGCACGGCAGAACATTTTGATTTGGAGAAAGAAGTTGATCTCATCATGGGCACTTATAGCAAGTCACTTGCGGCCATTGGCGGATTTGTCACAGGCTCGTGGGAGGTGATCAATTTCATCAAACATACAGGCCGCTCCATGATATTCAGCGCCAGTCTTCCACCGGCCCTGGTGGCTTAGGTGA
>VGSD01000085.1 GCA_016875155.1 Deltaproteobacteria bacterium
ACTTTTTTAAAGAGCTGCTTTGGTATAAAAAATACAATCTGCCATAAAGGATATTTTAAGAGGGAATTAAATGCTTTTAAGATTAGTGGTACAAGACTTGCTCTCTCTCTCTCTCTCTCTCTCTCTTGTACATTTATAGATATATTTTCGCAAGGGAACCCTGTTTCTTTTCAAAAATCGTCAATATTAATAGCAAACCCAAAGGACTCACAGTCATTTTCCTTTGGGTTTTTTCATTAAAAATAATAGGGGATAGTATTGGAAAACCGAATACTCATTGTCGATGATGAAAAGATGGTCTACTCCGTCGTTGCCCGAAGACTTACGCAGGAAGGGTTTCCCTGCGTCATGGCCAATAACGGGAGAGAGGCCCTTGGCTATTTTTATAAAGATAATTTTTCCTTAATCATTTCAGACATCCGAATGCCTGAAATGGATGGACTGGAACTTTTGAGGAATGTGAAGGCGGTGCGGCCAAACATGATGTTCATCATCATGACTGCCCATCCGGAGATCAATATGGCAGTGGAGGCCATCCACCTGGGAGCCACTGACTTCATCCTCAAACCGGTTGACCTGGAACTCGTAGCTTTTAGCGTGAAAAAAGCCCTTGAACAGAAAAAGATGGAAGATGAGCTCGAAGCCTATCATAAAAATTTAAAGAAATTGGTGGAAGAAAAGACATCAGAACTCCAACAGTCTATGCTTGTTCTTAAAAAGAGCCACCTGGATTCGGTCAAGGTCTTAGCTGGAGCAATCGATGCCAAAGACCCCTATACACGAGGCCATTCAGACAGGGTGAGAAGGATGAGCATGAGGATCGCAGCCAAATTGGGTTTCAGCCAAGAGAAGTTGGAAAGTCTGGTGTTTGGCGCGCTCCTCCACGACATCGGAAAGATTGGCATCCGGGATGAGATTCTCCAGAAGAAGAGCTCCCTGACCCCTGAAGAGTATCAATCCATTCAGCAACATCCCTTGATTGGAGTGAAGATTGTGGAGGGGATTGACTTTTTCAGAGACAAGATTCCCATGATTCGGAATCACCATGAGCATTTTGATGGCAGTGGTTATCCCGATGGGTTGATTGGAGAGGTCATCCCGCTGGAGGCGAGGATTATCGCTGTGGCAGACTCTTTTGATGCCATGACCAGCTTAAGACCCCATCGCAGGGCGATACCAGTAGATGAAGTGGTTGAGGAGATGGAGAAAGAAAAGGGAAAACAATTCGATCCCAACATCGTAGAGGTTTTCTTAAAGGAAAAGATCTATGATGCATCAATGAAGATGTGAGGTTTCAGAATCCGTTTAGAACCTGATCCAGGAGGGAAAAAATGAAATGGTTTTTATTTTCCAGTTTGCGTGCGAGATTAATTCTACTTGTCCTCTTGGCAGTTATCCCTGCTATTGGGCTAACAGTCTATTCGGGGTTAGAACAGCGCAGTCACGTACGAATGGATGCCTTTAATAGCGCATTGGGAATAGCCCAAAAAGCCTCTGATGATCAGGAGAATTTGATCGAGAGCACCCACCAACTGCTCATAGCCCTGGCCCAAATGGACCAGGTACTCAAATGCCCGTCGTCCGGTGATTCTCCGTTCTTATCTAACTTGATGAAAGAATTTCCCTTCTACACTAACCTGGGCACAACAGGACCGGATGGTCAAGTAATTTGCAGCGCTGTTCCTATGAGGCAACCTATAAATTTTGCCGATCGGGAGTGGTTCCCTCGTATCATTCGTAACCGTAAATTTACTTTAAGTGAATATTTAATTGGGCGTATCACGGGAAAACCTAGCATCGTATTATCTTACCCCATCCTCGGTGGCTCAGCCCACCTGAGAGGCGTGGTTTTCGCCAGCATAAGTCTGGATTGGTTAAACCAGATCGCTATAAAAGCGCAACTCCATCCTGATTCAGTGATTACTGTGATTGACCGCAAGGGAACAATCCTGGCCCGCTATCCCGATTCGAAGAAATGGGTTGGCCAAAAAATGCCAGATGCCCCAATCATGAAAGCCATCTTATCTCGTCAGGGAAAGGGCACGGTTGAGATTAGGGGCATTGATGGTGTCCTGCGTCTGTATGCCTTTACCCCATTGAGCAAGAGGTCAGAGGTAGATGCTTATGTTTCTGTAGGTATTCCTTCTAAATTAGCCTTTGTGGATGTCAATCGAAGCCTGTTCCGTAACCTTGTATTACTGGGGCTGGTTAGCATTTTGGCGCTTGCAACGGCTTGGTTTATTGGGAATCTTTTTATCATTTACCCAGTGAACCGACTGCTGGATGCAACTCAGCAGTTAGCTCAAGGAGATCTGACCGTTCGTACAGGAACTCTTTATGGGTCAGGGGAGATTGGCCAGTTGGCCCATTCTTTTGATCAGATGGCTGAGTCTCTTGAACAGCGTAACGCCGAGGGCAAACGAATGGAAGATGCACTCAAGGAGAGCGAACAGAAATATCGAGTGCTTACCGAGAACCTCAACCAGCTTGTGTATCGCGCGGACCCTGAAACGCTCGCCGCAGTGTATGTCAATCAAGCCGCTGAGATAATCTATGGCTACACCGTGAGTGAGTGGCTGGCAGACCCGTCGCTGTGGGAAAAGTTGCTCCATCCCCAAGACAAGGAGCGGGTGATTCGATTCTTCGAAGAAGCGCGGCGCCTGAGAAAGGATTCCTACATCGAATACCGCATCATCCAGAGAGACGGGGCAGAGCGGTGGGTTGTGGACCGATTCAATTGGGAGCGCGACGCCGCCGGTCATGTGACAGCGCTCAACGGCATCATATCGGACATCAGCGACCGAAAGCAGGCCGAGGGAGAATTAAAAAAATATCGCGAACACCTTGAGGAACTTGTCGAAATCCGTGCTGCAGAACTTCAGCGGTCAGAAGAACGATTCCGCCTCGCTGTGGAGAGTGTGAGCGACTTGATCTGGGAGTGGGACATCGTGAAAGGTGACTTGGCATGGTTCGGAAAAATTGATGAAATGCTGGGGTATGAGCCGGGTGAATTCCCAAGAACACTTGAGGCATGGGAGAAAATTATCCATCCAGATGACCACGATCGCGTCATGACCATTCTTGACCAACATTTGCAGACTCGAAAGCCTTATCTGGGAGAATACCGTGTTTTTAAAAAAGATGGCTCCATTATCTATTGGTTTGACAGTGGCACTGCTTTATGGGACGAAGAAGGCAAAGCCTACAAAATGATTGGGGCTATAAGTGACATCACCAAGCGCAAACAGGCACAAGAGGCGCTGGCACTACAAGCCAGGATCGCCAACATCTTCCTCTCTGTTCCCGACGACGAGATGTACAATGAGGTGTTGAAAGTCATCTTAGAAGTAATGCAAAGCCAGTACGGGGTTTTCGGATATATCGATGTTGACGGAGCCCTGGTGGTTCCTTCCATGACACGGCATATCTGGGATAGATGTCAAGTCCCCGACAAGACCTTTACATTCCCTCGAGAAACATGGGGCGACAGTAGTTGGCCCCGGGCCATCAGGGAGAAAAAGAATAATTACACGAATGAGGCTTCCACAAGAACTCCCGTGGGCCACATTAACATTCGGAGGCATATCTCCTTTCCCATTCTGTTCCAAGGTGAGGTCATCGGTCTCATTCAGGTGGCCAACAAAGAAACAGACTACACTGAAGCAGATATCCGTTCGCTGGAGGCCATAGCCGGGCATATCGCCCCCATCCTCAGTGCCAGATTGCATCGCAAGCGGGCAGAGGAAGAGATCAAGAAACTGAATGAGGACTTGAAGCTGCGAGCAAAAGAACTTGAAGCCATCAACAGAGAATTGGAGGCGTTCAGTTACTCCGTATCCCACGATCTACGTGCACCGCTTCGCAGTATCGATGGTTTCAGCCAGGTCTTGCTCGAAGATTATGCCAATAAGCTGGAAGGAGAAGGACGAGAGGCGCTCCAACGTGTGCGAAATGGAGCCCAGCGGATGGCGCAGCTCATCGATGATCTGCTTAAACTTTCACGCGTGACTCGCGGTGAGATGCGACGAGAAATGGTTGATCTGAGCGCAATGGGAAGGGCAGTCTTATCGGAACTTCAGAAGACAGAGCCCGAACGGCAGGTGGAGTTTTTTGCTGCGGAAGGAATCGTCACTCATGGAGACGGGCGGTTGTTACGAGTCGTATTAGAAAACCTACTGGGGAATGCCTGGAAATTCACAGCCAAACGATCCCAAGCCAGAATTGAATTGGGAACAACTCAACACAATGGGCAAACAACATACTTTGTGCGAGATAATGGCGTTGGATTCGATATGGCTTATTCAGATAAATTATTCGGTGCCTTCCAGCGCCTGCATGGGGCGAATGAATTCCCTGGCACCGGCATCGGCCTGGCGACTGTTCAGCGAATTGTTCATCGTCATGATGGTAAGATTTGGGCGGAGGGGAAGGTGGGAGAGGGAGCCACGTTTTATTTCACATTACCTTAATAAACGATGGATGAGGGACGAAGGACGAGAGACGAGGGACGATTGACGAAGAATGAAAGGTGATAGAGAATAGACGAAGGATGACGGATGACGGAGGTTGGATGAAGGACGACAGACATTAAAAGTGATCAGTGAACAGTGATCAGCAATTTATAGAAAGCAGAAAAACGAGAGATGAACAAATGAGAGAATCGTCAATCAATCGGGAAAAGATTTAATCCATTTACTCTTGAAAAATGAACGGTATTTATTGTCAAAAGTGGAACATTATTAGAGATACAGATGCCTGCAATCAGCGTATCAGGGATTCCGATTCCTTTGCCTTTTATATCAAGAGAGGTTTCTATGTTAGCGGAAACTTCTGATGCCTTTAAATCAAAAGGGAGGATAACAAATTGATATATAAAATCATCTATCCGATCTTTGCGTTTCATTTTCATGTGTCCAAGGTAGAGCTCATAAGAAGTGATAGCCGTAATGCATGGCTCATACCCTTCGACGATTTTCATAAAAAGATTGAAGCCTGGGGCCCTTTTTCTAAGGAAATCTACACATACATCCGTATCTATGCAGACAAGCTCGTTTGCCATTTGTGCCAGTCCTTACGTATTTCTCTAAATATCCTGTCGACATCCTCCCCTTTCCAGATGCCTGCATACTTCATAATATTTTTAATTTTATTTTTTCTTCCTAAGATAAGTAGTTTGCCTTTTTCAACTTTTGCTTCAACGATCATACCGTCCCTTAATGAGAGTTTTTTGGCAATTCTTTCAGGAATAACAATGGCCTCTGTTCTCGTCACTTTTGAATCAAACATTTTTTTGAGCCTCCATCAAAGAGAAAATTATTGTACAAATATATTCCAATTTAACCATTTATCGAGTGTTTTGTCAAATGTCCCATTAGTGATAAAATGCGTCTATCGTCCTAACGAACGGAGTGAATGGTCGTCTTTCATCTCTCTGTAAGGAAGAACGATCATCCATCGTCCATCATAAATAGGAAAGGGGGTAAATCATGGCTCAAAAAATTATCTTATTGGTGGAAGACAATCCTGACGACGAGGCATTGACTCTGCGTGCACTTAAGAAAAACAACATTCTGAATGAGGTGATCGTGGCCCGTGATGGGGTCGAGGCACTGGATTATCTCTTTGGTACGGGAAAATATACCGGCCGGGATTTGAGTAACATGCCCCAGGTAATCTTGCTCGATTTGAAATTGCCCAAGATAGATGGGATGGAAGTGTTGCGTCGTCTCCGTGCTGATAAGCGAACGAAACTTCTGCCTGTTGTTATTCTCACCTCCTCGAAAGAGGAGCGAGATCTGGTCAATGGTTACAAACTTGGAGCAAATAGTTACATTCGCAAACCGGTGGACTTCGACCAGTTCAGGGAGGCCGTGAAGCAATTGAAACTATATTGGCTGGTGTTAAACGAACCACCGCCAAACAACCAGTAGGCTGTAATCAGAAGAGCAGCAGAATTGTTAACTGCCTTTTGCCTGCTGACTTTTTATAGGGGGAAGATGGAATGGACAAACCTATCCATGTGTTGATTGTCGAAGATTCAGAAAACGACGCCCTGTTGATTGTGCGTGAATTTCGGCGGAGCGGTTATGACGTGACCTATGAACGTGTGGATACCTCTGAAGCCATGGAGGCCGCAATAAATCAGCAGAAATGGGATGTTATTCTATCTGATCACTCCATGCCCCATTTTAGCTCATTTGGAGCTTTGGAGTTGGTGAAAAAGACGGGACTCGATCTTCCGTTCATCATTGTATCGGGCAGTATTGGTGAAGAAACGGCTGTCGCTGCCATGAAGGCTGGTGTGCATGATTACATCATGAAAGATAATCTGCCCCGACTTGTCCCTGCCATTGGGCGCGAATTGCGCGAGGCAGAGATCCGGAGTGAGCGCAAGCGAGCAGAGGAATCGCTGAAGGATCAAAAGGAGATCTTGCAAAGAGTGATTGACAACATCCCTGTCATGATCACCATGTATGATGCAAAAGGTGAAATGAAACTGTTCAATAAGGAGTTTGTACGCCTTGTCGGATGGACTGACGAGGAGGCACGACATCTTGACTTAATGGAGAAATTTTATCCCGATCCTGGATACCGTAAAATGGCATGGGAATATATGATGTCTGCAACCATGGATTGGCGTGAATTTGAAGTCACAACCAGAGAGGGTGGGATTCTCGAGAGTATCTGGTCAAATGTCCGTCTTCCGGATGGGACTCAGATTGGAATTGGGATAGATGTAACGGAACGTAAACGTGCTGAAGAAGAAAGAGAAAAGATGCAGGCTCAACTGATTCAGGCCCAAAAGATGGAGTCTATCGGAACATTGGCCGGCGGTGTGGCCCATGATTTCAACAACCTATTGACGACGATTCAGGGGTATGCCCAACTGGGACTGATGTCAATGAAAGAGGAGGAGCCTCTGTATGAAAACCTCAAAGAGATCCTGCAGGCTTCCCAGCGTGCGGCCAGCCTGACCCGCCAGTTGCTTCTGTTCAGCAGAAAGCAACCCATGGAGCCTTTTGCTCTCAACCTCAGCGACACCGTGAACAATCTCATGAAGATGCTCAAACGGCTCATCGGTGAGAACATTGCCGTTGAGACACACTTGGAACCTAACCTCTGGATAGTTAAGGCAGATCCAGGGAATATGGAACAGGTGATCATGAATCTGGTGGTCAATGCCAGAGATGCGATGCCCGAAGGAGGGAAAATCACGATCAAAACCGAGAACGTGGATATAGATAAAGGTTATTGTGACATTTACAACTACGCCCGTCCTGGTCAGTTTATTTGCCTTTCAGTTGAGGACACGGGAATCGGCATGGATAAGGAGATTATTCAACACATCTTTGAGCCCTTCTTTACTACAAAAGGAGTAGGTAAGGGAACCGGATTAGGTCTCTCGGTGGTTTATGGTATTGTTAAGCAACATGAAGGCTGGATCAATGTTTATAGTGAGCCAGGGCAGGGCTCAATATTTAAGGTTTATCTGCCGGTTTCTTCCGAAGAGACGAAGTATGAAACTAAAAGGGAAGTGATTTCAATACAGGACTTCCAGGGAAAAGGGGAAAGAATTCTTCTCGTGGAGGATGATTCTGGAATCCGGGAGTTTGTAAATAAAGTGCTCACAAAGAGTGGCTATGAAGTGCTGGAGGCATCCAACACGCAGGAAGCGTTAGATATTTCTGAGAAAGAAAGTGGAGGCTTGGCCCTTGTTTTTAGTGATGTGGTTTTGCCGGACAAAAGTGGCCTCCAATTAGCTGAAGAACTTCTCTTGCGGAAGCCCACTCTCAAAGTCTTACTCACCAGCGGCTATACAGACCAGAAATCGCAATGGTCCGTGATTAAAGAGAAGGGATACTGCTTCATTCAGAAACCTTACAATTTAAATGACCTGCTTCGGGTTGTCAGAGAAGTGCTGGATAAGTAAAACGATGAACGAAAAAATTCAATGAATGATTTGTCAATCTATCGGGATAAGGTTTAATCCGGTAACTCTTGAAAAGTGCGTGGTATTTAATGTTAGGAGGGAAACATTGTTAGAAATACAGATACCTGCAATAAGAGTATCAGGAACGCCTATCCCTTTGCCCATTGTTCCGAGAGAAGACTCTATGTTGGCGGACACTTCTGATGCCTTTAAATCGAAAGGGAGAATGGTAAATTGATAGATAAAATCATCTATCCGATCTTTGCGTTTCATTTTCATGTGTCCAAGGTAGAGCTCATAAGAAGTGATAGCCGTAATGCATGGCTCATACCCTTTGAGGATTTTTATAAAAAGATTAAAGCCAGGGTTTCTCTTTCTAAGAAAATCTACACAGATATCCGTATCTATGCAGACAAGCTCTTTTGCCATTTGTGCCATCCCTTCCGTATCTCTTTAAAGACGCGGTCGACATCCTCACCTTCCCAAATGCCTGCATGTTTCATGATATTTTTGATTTTATTTTTTCTACGCAGAATGAGTAGTTTGCCTTTTTCAACTTTTGCTTCAACAATCATTCCGTCTTTCAGTGAAAGTCTTTTGGCAATTCTTTCAGGGATAGCAATGGCTTCATTTTTTGCAACTTTTGATTCAAGCATCTTATTAACCCCCCACCCCTCCCCCTTCCCCTCTCCCCTGCCTGCGCGAAGTCCCGCCCTGCGGAACGAAGGCAGGGGGGAGGGGAAGAGGAAGGAAGTTATTTTAATGTCCAAATTAAATCATTTATTACCCGTTTTGTCAAATTATAGTATCAAAGTATCAAATGGAGCATGAAACCTGAAACCTTTAAACCTTACGTCGTGTGCCATACATCTTTTGAGTAACCTATGAAGATGTGCCCAAAGTAGAGGAGGTTGATGATGTCAGCCAAAAAATTCTTAATAGCGTTGCTGATCGTAATGGGGGTTTCTTTATCCTTCTTCTCCAGAGTCGAATCCCAAGAGCTTAAGCTGGTTCCCAAAAAAAGAGCGATGGCCGA
>VGSD01000086.1 GCA_016875155.1 Deltaproteobacteria bacterium
ATTCTACCGGCGAGAAATCGAATCCCAGGCCGCCCATCACTGTCCCTGCGGCTGTAGCGCCAGAAATCTTTAAAAAACTTCTTCGCGTAATCTTCATAGACAAGTATTCACCTTCCTTTCTTAAGATTTTTGAAACGAGAGTTTAAGTTCACCCCCTTTCCGATTGATTAAGAAGGGAAAACAATTAACCTGATGGATTTGCTTTAGTTTCCCCTCATTTGTCCTTTTGGATAACTGGATAACACTGGATATCAATGTGGTTTAACAAAACCTTGTGAAACATAACACAACTGAAATATTTGTCAAGGGAAAAATGTTGGCGATTATATTTTTAGGTAGGCATGGGAAGAAAAAATAGATTGATATTCTAAGTTCTCTATGATATTGAAGAATTTAGATTATTGAAGAAAGGCGGGAGATAGAGATGAATAAAGAACAGATGGAATTATTTGAACAGATGCAGTTAGTTTTTGCTAAAAAAGATGATATCGAAAAACTGAGGCAGGAGACTAATGCAAACTTTCGTAAATTAAAAGAGGAGAACAAAGAGCTTATCCTCGGATGGATCGAGGGAATTAAAACGGAGATGGAAGGATTGAGGAAGGGGGCGAGGGGGGATATCGAGCCCTTCCAAGAAGGGATTAAAGAGGAGATGAAAAAACTGGAGTTGAAGATTCAATCCATACTCTTCCAGTCGATTCAATCAATAGAGTCATCCCTCCTGAAGATGCAAGAGGAGGCCAGATTATTCATCCAGCAATCGAGACAGGAATTGGGTTCAAGTCTTCAGACGACTAAAGATGAAACCCAAGCGGCGATCCTTCAATCGAGGCAGGAGATGGTTTCCTACCTCCAATCGGCCAGGGAGGAAGGGAAGATCAATCTTTCTCAAGCGAGGGAGGAGACCAAGGTTGACCTCAACCGGTTAGGAGAAGGAATGGGAAACCTGAGCGGCCAGATAAGGGCAGCCATCGAGGAGATCATTGCGTTCAATGAGAAGATCAAAGAAGGATTTAACGAGGTAAAGGAGGAATTGGGTTCGATGATCAAATTTTCTTATGCTGATCTGGAGAAGCGGTTTGCCACTTTGGAGGCACGCGTCAAATCCCTCGAAAAACTGGTCTTGCCGTAATGTAGAATATCAAGATTTAGATGATTTATTTCCATTGAAAAGACGTTTGGCTTTTAATAGGTATTCAATGTCCTGTTGATCTTTGGCATTTGGCTTCCTTATCTTTTTTAGCCGAACCAGGTCATCTATCGAAGGGACTCGGAAACTGGTTTTTTCTTTTACATCCTTCTTTAGAATCGAATTGCCATAACATCTTTCAAATTCAATCGTTTCATTCTCAATATTCTTAACGCTCCTCTGAAAAAAGAGATCATACTTCTTCGTACCTGAGAATCCCGTGACGATGGGGCCCTTAGTATCAGGAAGTTGGGATAATTCAAAATCAAGTTTCTCGGCAAGAAGTGACAGCGCCTTTTTCTTATCCTCCGAGTGAAACCAGATATCATGGTCCGCGGTGAGGACAGGACCTCCGTAGAGAATAACTGCCCTTCGACCGATAATCAGGTAACGGATTTTGTGGCGATTGAGCACCCGCACCAGTTCGAGAAGATTAACTTCTTTTTCCAGTTTCATGTTTTTTTAAACCGAATTTTTTAATAAATTCTTGAATTTCTTTCCACTCTCGGTCGATAATTTCGAGTCTCTGAGAAGGAGAAAACCTCGAAAACCAGAGAATATCCTCTTCGAGCTGACGCTGCCGCCATAGAGGGATGTCTTTAATAGATTTTGGGTATTTTATCTTTAATGAAGCCATCCAGTTAACCTCAATGCCATATTACCATATTTAAGAAAAAGTTTGAATGTTTTTTGTCGGGTGAGTAAAACAGGTCTAATGGGTAAGCAAAGGGAAGATTCTTTAAAACAAAGCCTGGACGAATTCGGTGGCGTTGAATTCCTTGAGGTCGTCAATGGCTTCGCCTACGCCGACATAACGGATGGGGATGTTTAGTTCCTCTGTAATCCCTATGATGATTCCGCCTTTGGCGGTTCCATCCAATTTCGTCAATGCAATTCCTGTAACTCCAACTGCCTCGTTAAAAAGTTTGGCCTGAGAAATGGCGTTCTGCCCTGTAGTGGCGTCAAGGACAAGAAGGATTTCGTGAGGCGCTCCAGGGCATTCCCTCCCGACAATTCGTTTCACCTTCTTTAGCTCCTCCATCAGATTGACTTTGGTATGGAGCCTTCCTGCGGTATCGATAAAGACGAGATCCGAATTCCTGGCTTTTGCCGCCTGGATGGAATCAAAGGCTACGGCTGAAGGATCGGATCCCTTGGACTGCTTGATGAAGTCCGCTCCAGCACGGTTTGCCCAGATCTCGAGTTGCTCAACTGCAGCCGCCCTGAAGGTGTCTGCTGCACCGATCAAAACCTTTTTCTTCCGGGCCGAATACTGATGGGCGATCTTTCCGATGGTCGTTGTCTTACCTGCGCCATTGACTCCAACCACCATCATGACAAAGGGTTTTGTTTTAGAAAAATCGATTGAAAGGGGTTTTTCACCTGAATCAAGTATCCGGAGAATTTCCTGTTTGATAAACTCTTTGACTTTCTCCGGATCCTGAAGGTCGCCCCTTTTAAGGCCCTGGCGGACGCCTTCGATCAGTTGAGTGGTCGTCTTGACTCCCAGATCGGCTTCAAAAAGGGCCATTTCGAGTTCATCGAGAAGGTCGGGGGTGAAGGTTTTCTTACCAAGAAAGAGGTGGTCAATCTTTTCGACAAACCCCTGATGGGTTTTGGAAAGGCCCTTCTTTAATTTTTCAAAAAAACCCATAGATTCATCTCGCCTGATCGATTACGATACTAACACTCCAAAGGAGCGAAATCAAATACAGAACCGAGTATTAGACAATGGTTGTTCGGCACCTCGATTTTCTTCTGGCTATAATCCGTTGGATGAGAAATTATCACCTTTTCTCTGGGAAAGAAGGAAGACAACTTTTCACAATACCGATCGTGAAGGGAGGGGACCTTACTTGATGAAGGTATCAGAAGGGCAACTTCTCGATCGCTACTCGCGCAGCCACCCTTCCATTACGGGGTCTGTTAATTTATAAATATTCTGATCATCCTGTTCGATGAGGTCCCTGGAGAAAAGGGCTTTCATAGCCCTTTGTGTACCTCCTATCGATAGGCGATGTCTTTCAAGAAATTCTCTCCCATACGGTGAGGCAGTCGGTTCTTTGGCAATTGCTTTTAATAACGCCTTCTGAATCAGGGTGAGGCCGCTCCAAATTCCTTCAAAATCAATCGTTTCCATACTGACTAAAGCTTGGTGTGCATTTTCTAAAACCTTCCCATCGCATTTTTTTTCAGATATATCCCATGCAATCGATGCCAGCTTCTGGACATAGTAGGGATATCCTCTTACCCTATCATGCAGCTCTTTAGCAATCTCTTTAGGACATATCTTCCCCGTATCTTTAAACCTTTCTTCAATATATGGAATGAATTCTTCTGCGACAATTTTTTTCAATGTATACGAAAAAGCGCTTTTGTAGAAAGGACGACTCTTGTTTAAAAACATATCGTTCAGTATTCGCCGGCGGCTCCCCACATAAAAATAGGTTATCTCCTTATGGAGCTGAATATGCGACCTCAATATCCCCTCTATCTTTTTGGATTCAGAAAGTTCTGTAATCTCCTGAAATTCATCGAGTGCAATACATGCCTTTAGCTTCCTCCTCCTGACATAGGCATAAAGACCTTCCAACAGGTCGTCAAGAAGTAACCCTGTTTCTGCTGTTTGATCAAATTTAACAGAGAGGGCATAACCCTCGGGCTTGACTTCGATACTTGGAATCAATCTCTTAAAGAGATTGGCGATCCTGTCTCCAAGACCCCGCGGATCAACCCCCCTTCCAATTCCCTTCAATATGCCAGAAGAAAACCTAGAAATGAAGTCTTGCTCCGAGGAGATGGGGAAAAGATCAACGTAAACGGTTAAAAATCCTTCTTTTTCAAGGAGCTCCAAAACAATTCTTGTCAGTGACGATTTACCGTACCGCCGTGGAGAGAACAGAATAACATGATTCCCATTCCTTGCATGGCGGAGAAGATCCTTTATCTCTGCCTCTCGATTACAGAAATCCTTCCGCCGGACAATTCCTAATGTAAATGGATTGCGCATCCCTAATGAAGCCTTCCTATTATTCATTGTGAATTATTTTAATTGAATTATGCAAAAAGAATACAAAATAGCGCCCTCATTGTCAAGCGAAATTTTATCAATGTTTATAAGCTGCCGCAGACATCGTTAACTCGGTCTTTGGGTTTGTTTCTGGCTATGTTAGTTTTTTTATTTCAGGCCCGCTTTGCGGAGGGCGTTTATTGTGGAATCAACTTGAGACTTATCCTTGAAGAGATCGTAAATACCGTTTTGATACTGATCCACTGAGAAATTCGGGTTGATTTTCAGAACCGCTTCGGCTGCAGCCCTTGCCTCTGCTTCGCGGCCGGTTAAACTGCATGAAGCGGTGAGGGAAAGTTGTGCGATTATATTCCAGGGAATCCGCTCCACAGCCTTTTGTGCATGGTGAAACGCGGGATACCTAACGTAACTCGCCATTCCTTGACCCTACAGATTTAGGTTTATTGTTTGTGCAGGGATAAAGACTAATCCCGGGGAGAATAGACAGCTTCAATTATCAACCGCTTTTTACCAAAAGTTGACATTAGATGCGCCATAGGATGCAGATGTTAAACGACCACGAGGCAGGGTCAGAGATGGCCCTGCCTATGGCCGAAAGAACAAAAAAGGGGGACGGTTCCATTTTCTTAAGAAGAAAGATTGATGAGCAGGTTTCAGCATTCAACAAAGGCTGTTGGAGGAAAAGTTCTGTTCGGTTCGACATGAAATAGAGCTAAAGCAATATTGAAGGCTAAGATAATGGGGCCCACAAAAGATCTATAGATGAGGGAGACCGTTGACGATAGAATCGCATAACCCGAGCGCATCCATGTCTCTGAATTGAAAAATTCATGGGTACATTTTTTTAGCGCTTTTTAGCAATCTTTAATATTTTTTCTACCAGAAGAGGAATTGAGCTTGCTGGTATAACAGTAATTTTAGCATCCAAGTCATATTCCTGACTTCCAGGATAGATAACCCAGAGATGTTCTAGATTGAGGTCTTGTATAGCAACTGACATTGATCGGGTGAGCCCAGGGGCGTCAGAGTACTTAAACTCGAATCCATATCGCTTGCCGCCCATCATGACAAACAGGTCCAGTTCCGCCCCGGAGTATGTTGCCCAGAAATAGTTATCCTTTGTCTGCAGCAAGGTTAAGAGTTGTTCAAGAGCAAATCCCTCCCATGAAGCTCCAAGCTTTGGGTGTCCCTGAACATCCGCCCGGGTTGGTAATTGAAGGAAAGTATGAAGAACTCCACTGTCGCGGATATATATCTTGGGCGCCTTTACCTGTCTCTTGCTGATATTCTCGAACCAGGGGGGCAAAATTCTAATCATGTAGGTCCCTACAAGGATGTCAAGGTATCGGCGAGCGGTATTCTCCGAGGTTCCAAGGGATCTGGCAAATTCGGCTGCATTCCAAACTTGTCCATGGTAATGTGCAATCATGGTCCAGAATCGTCTCAGAGTCTCCGCAGGGATCGTGATGCCAATCTGAGGAATATCCCTTTCGAGAAAGGTGCGAATGAAATCTTCTCGCCAGATTAGGGAAGAAGGGTTGCCAGAGGCAAGGAAAGATTTCGGAAATCCGCCTCGAATCCAAAGACGGTCCAGCCTCTCAACGCCTACCTCCCGAAGATCGAAACCCGATAGATCAACGAAACCGATACGACCAGCAAGAGATTCGGACACATCCTTCACCAGTTTAGGCGAAGCGGAGCCCAGCAGAAGAAACTTGGCTTTATTCTGAGGGCGGTCAACCAAAACCCTTAGCAATTCAAACAGAGATGGTTGGCGCTGGACTTCGTCAACCACTACCAATCCTGATAATCCTTCAAAGGCTTGCATGGGCGTTGATAGGCGGCGGACATCAACAGGATTTTCAAGATCATAGAAGGTTGAGCGCTCTCGTTCAGCGATCATCCTTGCCAGAGTGGTTTTGCCGCATTGGCGGGGCCCAAGAAGGGCAGCGATCGGATGAACCTCGAACACTTTGCGGACCCTATGAATTGCGTGTGGGCGTTGAATCATACCCCCTATTCTATCATTGAAAATCGTAATGTCAAGTGAGGATTTTCAAGTCTCCAAATGATTTGAATATGAAGGTAAAATTGGAGGGTAAGTGTCAAGGGGGCTGTCACCCAAATCAATTTTGTGCTTCGATCCCGCACTTTACGGGACATGATCGGAAGAGTTACATGATTTCAATAAACCACCGTTTGCCTCAATTGCGAGTCGATGCGACCTGAGGCTCTCGAAGGGCAAGTAGGCGATTTGAAAAACAGTCCGTCAACTTTCGGTCAGTATATAAAAAAGGCGAGAATTTTTGTTCTCGCCTTTTTTTACAAGATCTATGCAAACTGGTTATTTTTTATCTTTCACGTCTTCGTAGTCGGCGTCGACCACATCTTCTGGGGCTTTTTGGCGCGGGCCTTCGTGTGGGCCGGCTCCCGGACCTGCTCCTGCACCTCCCTTTTGAGAAGCTTTAGCGTACATGGCCTCGGCCAATTTATGGGACGAGCGTGTCAGTTCCTCCTGAGCGGATTTGATCGTGTTAAGATCGTTCGTCTCCATTGCCTTTTTTGCCTTTGTGATAGCGTCCTCGATGTTCTGCTTTTCAGAGGAGTCGATCTTATCGCCATATTCCTTCAGAGACTTCTCTGTCGTATAAATCAGGGTATCGAGATGGTTTCGAGCCTCTGCCAGTTCCTTTCTCTTCTTGTCGTCTGCGGCATGGGCTTCGGCATCGCGGACCATCTTCTTAATCTCATCTTCATTCAGACCGCTCGATGCAGTGATCTTGATGGACTGTTCCTTTCCGGTTCCAAGGTCTTTTGCCGAGACGTGGACAATCCCATTAGCATCAATATCAAAGGTCACCTCAATCTGTGGGATTCCTCTCGGAGCAGGAGGAATGCCGACGAGTTCAAACTGTCCCAGAGTTTTATTATCAGCGGCCATATCCCTTTCACCCTGGAGCACATGGATGGTCACCGCAGGTTGATTGTCGGATGCGGTTGAGAAGATCTGGCTCTTCTTCGTCGGGATCGTGGTGTTTCGCTCAATCAGTCTGGTGGCCACACCGCCGAGCGTTTCGATTCCAAGAGAAAGCGGGGTGACATCGAGCAGAAGTACGTCCTTCACCTCGCCCTGAAGCACTCCTGCCTGAATGGCAGCACCGATGGCCACAGCCTCATCCGGGTTGACACTCTTGTTCGGTTCTTTTCCGAAGATCTGCCTGACCTTATCCTGGACCTTTGGCATCCGGGTCATCCCGCCCACAAGGATCACCTCGTCGATCTCCCTTTGTGACAGGCCGGCATCAGAAAGGGCCTGGCGGCAAGGGCCTTCTACGCTATCGATCAGATCCTCGGTCAGTTTTTCCAGTTTAGCCCGGGTCAATTTTATGTTGAGATGTTTCGGCCCAGAGGCGTCTGCCGTGATGAAAGGCAGATTGACATCGGTCTCCATCATATTGGAGAGTTCGATCTTTGCCTTTTCAGCAGCCTCTTTCAATCTCTGGAGGGCCATCCGGTCTTTTCTAAGGTCGATGCCCTGATCTTTCTTAAACTCATCAGCCAGGTAGTCGATGAGTCGCTGATCGAAATCGTCTCCGCCGAGGTGGGTATTTCCATTGGTCGATTTCACTTCAAAGACGCCATCGCCCAGCTCAAGAATGGAGATGTCGAATGTTCCACCGCCGAGGTCGAAGACCGCAATCTTCTCATCTTTCTTTTTATCAAGGCCATAAGCGAGAGAAGCGGCCGTAGGCTCATTGATGATCCGGACGACATTGAGGCCTGCGATCCTTCCGGCATCCTTGGTTGCCTGGCGCTGAGAGTCGTTGAAGTAAGCCGGGACCGTGATCACTGCATCCGTGACCTTCTCACCGAGATACGCCTCGGCTGTCTCCTTCATCTTTTGAAGGATGAAAGCAGAGATTTCAGGCGGGCTGTAATCCTTATCCCTCGCCCGGACCCAGGCGTCATTGTTCTTGTTATCAATAATCTTATATGGAAGGATTTTGATATCCTTTTGAACTTCGGAGTCGCTATACTTCCTCCCCATCATTCGCTTGATCGAAAAGATGGTGTTTTCAGAATTGGTGATCGCTTGACGTTTCGCAATCTGGCCGACCACCCTTTCGCCTTTATCGGTAAAAGCGACCACAGAGGGTGTGGTTCGGCTGCCTTCGGGGTTGGCGATAACGATCGGATCCCCTCCTTCCATCACAGCGACGACCGAGTTGGTTGTTCCTAAATCGATTCCTATTGTTTTAGCCATATTCATTCTCCCTTCTTCACCCCGTTAGAAAGTCCCGTTACTTTTAACGGGGGTGAGTTAATTTCCTCTTAAGCGACCATGGAGGGTAAAGTCCCGTGTGAGCCATCCCGATGGAGTGCCTAAGGCACTCTAACGGGGTAAACATAGTGAAAATTATTCGTTTACCTGAGCCTCCTTTGACGGAGACTTCGTCACAGATACGGTTGCAGGTCTGAGAAGCCGTTCGTTTAAAAGATATCCCCTCTGGAATTCTTCGACGACCTGATCCGGTTCATGTTGATCTGTTTCCACAACGAGCATTGCCTCATGGCGAGCCGGATCAAAGGGTTTGCCAACAGAATCGAAAGGGACCAGACCGAACCGATTCAGGGTCTGGAGGATCTGTTGAAGGGTCAACTTGATCCCCTCAGTCAGAACTCCTGCGTCCACCACCTTTTCAGCATGATTGACCGCCCTCTCGATATTGTCGATAAAGGG
>VGSD01000087.1 GCA_016875155.1 Deltaproteobacteria bacterium
GCTCAGGCCTTTCATCGGAAGGGCCCTTCTCAAAGGCGGGGAGAAAAATTTTATGATCGCCGGAACCCTTCTCTATGCCATCTCCTCAGCAGGTTACCTGTTTGCCAAACCCTTCTGGCCTTTCTTTATCGTCAGGGTACTCCAGGGAATCGGTTTGGCCCTCTTTGCCACCTCCTCTTTCACTCTGGTTACAAGGATCAGCCCGGCAGCACACCGGGGCCAGAGTCTCAGTTATTTCTATCTTGCCATCAACATCGCCTTTGCCCTGGCCCCCTCTTTTGGAATGGCCCTCATCAACCATTTCAAATTCTTCGTTCTATTTATCGTTTGCGCGGTTCTATCCCTGGGCTCCCTCTTTATCACCCTTAAATTAAGGAGTGAGGAGGTTGACTCATCGGATAACCGATCCGTAAAAGATCAACCCCTCTTGAGTCGGGAAGCCCTTCCGCCAGCGATCATGGCATTTTGGGGAAGCTTTATCTGGGGTGCAGTTACCGCCTTCTTCCCTCTCTTTGCACTCCATCATGGGATTTCCAATCCCGGCCTCTTCTTCGCGGTCCTTGCCATCACCCTGATCTCTGCAAGGGGTTTGGGAGGAAAGATACTCGATCTTTACTCAAGAGAGAGGGTTCTCTTTCCCTGTCTGATCGCACAGATCATTGCCATGGCCCTTCTCGCCTTCTCCTCAAGCCTTCCGATGTTCTTTCTGGTCGCTGTGATCTGGGGGCTGGGCAATGCCTTTCTCTACCCCACTCTTGTGGCTTACGCCATTGACCTTTCGGGCTCCTCTCACGGGCCGGCCATCGGCACTTACACGGCCTTTTCCGACTTTGGAGCAGGTGCAGGAGCAGCGATTATGGGAGTGATCCTCCAGTTGACCAACTATCCCATCATGTTTCTCTGCCTCTCTTTTACGGGAGGTCTGAATCTCTTCTACTTATATTTCTTTGTCATTAAGGGGAGGAAGCGATATGCCCATCTATGAATATCGATGTGAAGAGTGCGGAAAAATATCAGAGTTTTTAGTGATCCGGACGGATGAGAAATCTATTCCTCTATGCAAACGGTGCAAAAGCAAGAAGATGACAAGAGTCCTCTCCAGAGTGAGAGTCATCCGTTCCGAGGAGAGTCGGATGGAAAGCCTGGCCGATCCATCGAAATGGGGCGACCTGGATGAGAAGGATCCCAAGAGCATGGCCAAATGGATGAAAAAGATGGGCAAGGAGATGGGCGAAGACATGGGTGAAGATGTGGATGCGATGGTGGAAGAGGCGATGGAAGAAGAGAGGGGAGCCGGATCACCAGAAGCCCCCGAAGATTAATCACTCGTTTAATCTTTCATTTTCGTTGATTTTTTCTATCATTTTGGTAAACTTCTCCCCAAAGACTTCACCTATAGCTAATTTAATCAAAATATAGACAATTAGGGCTCGTAAGCCAAAACCCAATATATCTTGATTTCTTATCTTGTTTCGCAATGGAGATATCATCATGGTCATCCCAAAACATTTCACTACAGAAGGACCCTGGAGGCATCCTGGAGGGAAGCTTCTTCGGTCTGGGCCTAACACTTTGACTGATGCAGAATTATTGGCAATCATCATTTCCTCCGGCTCGCCCCATAAGCCAGCGGAACAGATCGCTCAGGAACTCATTGAGAAATTTGAGTCATTCCGGGGGTTGGCGGAGCAGGATGTAAAAGAATTTATGAAGATCAAAGGTCTAGGCCAGGTTAAACTGTGTCGAATTGCAGCCGCCTTTGAGATAGCCCGGCGGATTGTTAATCAGGTATTAGAGGAGCAAAGCGAATGATACGCCGGATCTCCAATCCCTATGAGAAGATAGCCCGTAAGACAGAGCGGACTAATAATCAAAAACTGGTTCAATGGATGAATGAAATCATCCAGGGAAAAAACCTTCATTTGGGTATTGTGGAGCAGGAAACAAGTGGATCTGATCGGAAACAGCCTGATATTGTGATTAAGAAACGCCCCGGAAGTGAAGAGATTCTTTGTGTAATTGAATTGAAACCGCCTGCCTTCCTCGACCCCCTCAGTGAAACCGAATTGATGGAGCCGGCAAGAATCAAAGCCTCAAAGCGTCAGGCGCCTTATTTTTGTACTTCCAATTTTAGGGAACTGGTCTGGTTTAATACCGAAAAAGCTAACCGGATGGATTCTTTGGAGAAACAGATTGTCCAGCGCTATACACTTTCTTCCATGACCGATCCAAACACCATCGAAGAGCCAGGAATTAAGAGTGCGATCTACCGAGGGATCGAAAGATTTCTTATTGATCTGGTCGAAATATCCACTGGCAAGAAAGCTGAGCCCAAGCACCCCATTGATGAAATATTAGTTTACCGACTTCAAAATACGATCAAGACTCTTTCTGTCTATTACAAACAAATAATCGAGGAGAAGGTCAAAGGGGATCGAAAGTTTTCAAAACAACTTCAAAGCTGGTTTATCGAACAGGGATGGAGCTTCTCTTTTCAGGATCAAGATTACAACAAGGCAGCACGTCAGACAGCTTACCTGTTGGTCAACAAGATTCTTTTTTATAGCGTTATACAACCGATTCGGCGATTAGACCCCTTAGAAATTCCCAAGAGTCTTAAAAGCGGGGGGTTACTTCAATCCACCCTCCAGGGCTTCTTCAATCTGGTTCTCAAGATTGATTATGAAACGATTTATTCGACTGACTTTATCGATCAGATTGCGTTTCCTGATGTTGGAGATGTAGTGGAGGAGATTAAGGAATTAGTGGAGGTCCTCTCGAAGTATGATTTTTCGAAGATTGGATACGATGTCATTGGCCGAATATTTGAGAAACTTATTCCCGATGAAGAACGCCATATCCTCGGGCAATATTTTACCAATCCGGATGTGGTGGACCTCATACTTAGATTCTGTTTAAAGCATGAGACGGACAAAGTTCTTGATCCAGGGTGCGGAGCAGGAACTTTCCTTGTTCGTGCTTACCAACACAAAAAACTGATGAACCAGCGTCTAACCCATGAAGAAATCCTTAAGACCATTTGGGGCAATGACATTGCCAAATTTCCAGCGCATCTGACCACTATCAATTTAGCAATCAATGACCTTCGATCGGACGAGAACTATCCCAGAGTTATTCAAAAGGACTTTTTTGATCTCTTGCCGGACCGGGTCGAATTTTCCCTTCCTGAAGCTTGGCGGAGAGTCCAGATCAAAGGGTTAGGGAAAATCGAGAAAGTTTTGGAGCACCCTCGGTTTTTTAACTGCATTGTGGGCAACCCGCCTTATACCCGGCAGGAAGAGATCGAAGATATCCAGGAAAAGTCAGAGGGCTATAAAGATCAACTCATCAAGAAAGCCTTGTATCTCGATGGAAAAACATTTGCTCAAATCTCAAAAAGGGCAGGAATCTATGCCTATTTTTTCATCCATGGAACGAAGTTTCTCCAGAATGGTGGTAGATTTGGTTTTATCGTCTCCAATAGCTGGCTTGATGTGGACTATGGGAAAGGGGTGCAGGAGCATTTCCTTTCCCAATATAAAATTATCTCCATTATTGAATCCAAAGTGGAGCGCTGGTTCGAAGATGCGGATATCAATACCGTCATTGTCATCCTTGAAAAGGCCTCTGGAGATAAACTTAAAAAAGAGCGGGATGAAAATTTAGTCCGGTTTGCTTACCTTAAGAAGCCACTTCGCCACTTCATCCCTCTTGCAGAAAGTATGTGGGAAAAAGAGGTGGGCCGGCTTGAAGCCATTGATAAACTTATTAAGAACATCCTGGGACACACATCCTATTATGAAAATGAGGAGTTCCGCATCTACCCAAAAAGCCAGAGGGAGCTCTGGGAAGAGGGTTACGATTCCGAAGAGGATAAATATGTTGGATCAAAATGGGGAAAATATCTCAGGGCACCTGAGATTTTCTTTACGATATTGGAAAAGGGTAAAGGTAAACTTATCCCATTGAAACAGGCAGCAAAGGTACGGTTTGGTATTAAAACTGGAGCAAATGAATTCTTTTACCTTACAGAAGAACAGATCAACAAATGGAAGATCGAGAAAGAGTTCTGGATGCACAAGGATGGGCAAGGTCAATGGGTGCCCAATTATGTGATCAAGAGTCCACGGGAATGCCACTCAATCTTGGTTAAATCCGAAGATTTGAAATACCGGATCCTCATGATCCATAAAGATAAAAAAGCGCTTAAAGGGACAAATGTCCTTAAGTATATCGAATTGGGTGAGAAGAAAGGCTACCATAAACGCCCCACCTGCGCCAGCCGAGAAAAGTGGTATGATGTTGGAGACCAAATACCTCCGCCATGCTTGTGGTTTAAGGCTTTTAACGACAGAGTTGTCTCGCCTATAAACTCCGTTGGGTTTTTTGCAAGTGACCGTTTTTACCCAATTTATCCAATAGAAGGAATCGACGAGATTGTTCTTGGAGCTTTACTCAACTGTTCACTTCAAAGTCTATTAGTGGAATTATCTGGTAGGGTAAATCTTGGCGAAGGGGCATTGGATAACATGACTTATGAGGCTGCCGCAATGTATATCGTTGATCCAAAAATTGTTAGAGGATCAATAGCAACAGACTTAAAAAAGGAAATAAAGAACTTAGGAAATTATCAAATAAGGTCAGTTTTTGATGAATTTGGAGGTATCACCAGCATTGATAACTTAGAAAATTCACGAAGGTCCATTGATAAACTTATAATGGTTGACATTCTTGGCCTTACAGAGGAAGAGCAATTAGAAGTTTATCAGGCTGTTATTGACCTTGTAAAGACCAGATTGGAGCGTGCAAAGAGTCTCAAGAAAATAAAAAAGACGAAAGAAGGTATCGACATAGATTCCTTAACTCAGGATGTCTTAGGCCGGATTGGAGAGGCAAACCTGGTTACTTTTTATAAAAGCCATATTGCCGCAGCTTCATGCCTCAACATAAACCTTCCCGAACGAGTAGGAACTATAGAAATAGAAAAATCTCTTTTTGGGTGGAGGTTGAAAATCGGAAAAAAAGCAATAGATTGTCCGAGTGAGGCTCATGCCCGGTACTTACGTGTTTTCGCAGAAATGGGTTGGGATAAGGCCACGATTCCAAAAGACAGTGATTATCTTGCTACAATCATCGATCAATGGGAGAATCTTTTTAAGGCCGTAAAGGCAACCCTGGAAGAATATACTTCTTCAATCCTTCAAAACAAAACACGAGATATGCTGATACATAGAGTTTGGGCAACACTTCGTGAAAAAATGCATCAAGATCTCGAATGATATTGGTTGGATTAGTATGTAACCTTGCACCAGCGGGGAAATAGCCCAATTTGAGTGGAGGAAATCATGGGCAAGGTTGATGAAAATCAGAAGGATTTATTCGGGGAATTAACTCCAGCTCAAAGGTGGGACACTGGAGTTATTAAGCGTGCAATTGATGAGCTTTTAATCCTTGCGAAGAAATACCATTCCAGCCAATCCTATTGGGAATTAATGCGCTTCATTGCCAACTTCCGTTCCTACTCGCCATTTAATGCGATGTTAGTACATATCCAGATGCCTGGTGCGAGATACGCTGCTCCACCTAACCGCTGGGTTAAAAAGTATGGTCGGGAAATTAAGTCGAATGCACGCCCCCTTGTCATTCTTAAACCCAAAGGTCCTGTCATGTTTGTTTTCGATGTTTCGGACACAGAAACGGGGTTAAACCCCAAACCTTTACCTCCAGAGGTTGAAAGACCCTTTGAAGTTCGACATGGAAATGTAGGCGGCGAACTCGAGCAGACCATTGAGAACGCAAAGCGCGATGGTGTCCAAATTCTTTTACAAAAAGAAGGCTCCCAGTCGGCAGGATCGATCATTAGGAAAGAGAATCGGAGTTCCCCAGAGCCACTGTTTTTCCAAACAGGCAACGACAATAGAGGTAATCCAGTTTATATCACAGTTCCTACTCGCTATATCCTTCTCGTTAATGAAAATCTTAGTCGGGAGGCCAGATACGTAACCATTGTGCATGAACTGGCACATTTATATTGTGGACACTTAGGCACTCCGGACAGCAAGTGGTGGCCAGACCGACGTGGATTACCCCTTGATGTTAGGGAGTTTGAGGCTGAGTCATTGGCATATCTGATCTGTACACGTCTCAGAATTGACAATCCGTCTGAGGAGTACCTTTCAAATTACGTGAGGGAAAAGAAAAAAGTTCCAAACATAAGCCTCGAATGCATCATGAAAGCCGGCGGATTGATCGAGGATATGGGTCGCAGACATCTTAAACCCCGTAAGGATGAAGAGGGGTAGTTCAAGCGCCCTATAAAATAATTGTAAAGTAATTGGGGACGGGCTCCTATTTTTTCAAGTACCGCATGGGCCTTGGGGGAAAAGAAACTGAAGAGGTGGATGATTGACTCGAGAGGAGCTTTTTGAACTGATCGCTGAAGTCCAGCAACACCAAAGTGAACTGGACGATGTTGAAGTAAAATCAGCCCGAGGTGGAACACCGAAGCGACTGTTTGAATCACTCTCTGCATTTGCCAACCGTTCAGGCGGGGGCGTCATGTTGTTTGGAGTGGACGAAAAGCAAGGGTTTAATGTCGTTGGTGTTGGCAATGCAGATCAGCTCCAAAGAAAAATCAGTGATCTGGCATCCTCTGAGATGGAGCCTCCCTCACGACCTGAATTTACTGTCGAAAACATCCATAACCAAACAGTGGTCGTTGTTGAGGTTTCAGAACTTTCTGCAGATCAAAAACCATGTTTCTATAAACCGGCTGGCTTGAAAAATGGCGCATAGGTGATAACCTTAATGCTGTTTTGAAAGAAACGCACCGCCTTGCTGCTCAGTGCCAGTCATGCGATGAAGACACTGCTTGCTATGCTTGCCTGAAAACGTACGACAACCAGTTCTGTCATCACTTGCTAAAAAGGGGGCCAGTTGCTAGGTTTCTAAATGAATCAGGAATCGCTTTCCTGTAGAGACGTCGGGGGGCATTAGCAAAAAGGTAAAATAAAGTTTTCGTCAATTTGTGGGGGACGTAATTGAAACTTGACACTCAGGATTTTGAGAGAAAAGTCTCGGTGGTGAACCTAATCTGTTGTATTATTTACAACATATGATGTAAACCCCGTTGGTTCTTATGAAGAATCAAACCTTTGTAGTGTATGTAGATGAATCAGGAGACGAGGGATTTTCATTCGGAAAAGGAAGTTCGGATTGGTTTGTGCTTTCCGGGGTGATCACAAAGAAGGAAACCGATTCTGATACCGTCAAACTGGTTGACCGCGTTAGAGTTCGCCTGGGAAAGCCAGAAAAGAAGCCTCTTCATTTTAGAGATCTTAAACATGAACAGAGGTTGCCTTTTGTCGGAGAGATTAACCAGGCAAGAATTCGGATCGTTTCTATTCTGATCCATAAACCTTCTCTCCGGGAATCAGAGAAATTCCATGAGCGTTACAGGCTTTATTATTATGCGGTTCGTTATCTCTTGGAAAGAGTCTCATGGTGTTGTCGAGACCATAAGCTCCCAATCGACAAAGGTGATGGAAGCGCCCAAATCATATTCTCAAACCGATCGGGGATGTCCTTTCAAGAAATGAAAGACTATCTCAACCTCCTTAAGGAACAAACCCGTCTATCCGATGTTAGGATTGATTGGAATGTAATCAGAACAGATAACTTCATAGCTTATTCACCCGGGAAGAAAATGGGTCTTCAGATTGCGGATGCTGTGGCAAGTAGTGCTTACTATTCGGTTCAGCCGTCACAACATGGCTATACGGAAGACAGGTATATTCGAATGCTAAAGCCAGTCCTATATCATCATCGTGGACAGTATCTTGGATATGGTTTGAAGTTCTGGCCGAGGGAAGTTCACGGGTTGTTGCAAAGTGATGAAAAAATGGAGTGGATAAGATCAGATTTCAAATAAAAAAGCAGGTTCTGGGTCTCAGGATCCCACCCACTTAGGGCTGCCATCCTCACGGACGACCTGAGAATAATCCCACGCACACCTGCCATTGTCTTTATACGCTTTGGGTAAGAATTTGTCAAGATATTTTACAAAGCTTTATAGATAGCTGAAAGGAGACAAGGGGAAATAATTGGAAATTGACACTTTTGTCTCTTGGGCAAAACCCAGAAAAATGAAGGAGCTTGATCTGTATAAAGACTTCAGGGATGTTCATGCGGAGCGTGCCTGCGTGCATTAAGCATCAGATGCAATCCATAAAAAGTCAATTCGTTTCCAATGCGCCTGCCTGCGGTAGGTAAGGAATGCGGAATTTGATAGGATCGGGGCAATGATATCATTCGGGGTCATTGAGTTTCTCCAGTGCACGAGCGAATTTTTACAATTGTTCCCCGGTGAGTTTTTGCCCTTTGAGGGTTCTAAAAACTAACGGCAGTTTAGCGACGATATTCCTGTCTGCAAGCAAATCTTCAGGAATGCGACCAGCGTCTGTTCGTGCGATATCAAAGAACTCTAACCATTCTTCACTTCCTTCCTCGATCCCCAAGCATTTTGCATAGTGAGCCAATTTTTCTCTTGATTGTGGGGGTGGCAATATTCCCCTCTCTATTTTACTGATATTTCCGGGGTCCAATCCATTTTCCAGACAAATCATTTTAACATTTCGAATTTTTTAATGTTCTCTATTAATTGGAGTCTGTTTATAAATTCCCTTTTTCCGTCATGCCGGACTTGAGGAGCCTGCCCCGTTCTTGATACGGGGGCATCCAGAAGGTCTTGAAAGAACTGGATTCCGGTCGTTGCGACTCGCCCACCAGGAGCGGGTCCGCCTCGGGCGGAAAACCGAGCTTTCACCGGAATGACAACCTTTGGGGGAACCATTAGTTTATAAACAGACACTAATTAATGGCCCATTCCCGGAGGGCACCCTCGAACCATGAAAATCCATAACCCCCCTCTATTCCC
>VGSD01000088.1 GCA_016875155.1 Deltaproteobacteria bacterium
ATCTCGAGGATATCTCTCAAAATCTTCACCAGGTCCGAATTGGATCGGATTGACGAAGATTGTAACAATGATAGAATTACAAGATTCTTTCGCCTTTCTTACCAAGGAAAGGTGTCCCTCGTGTAAATACCCCATGGTTGGAACAACTCCTATTCTCTTCCCTTCACGCCTTAGACGATCTGAAATTTCTTGCATCTTATTAACTTTCCGAATGACTTCCATTAATTTTCCCCTCTTGAATGAAATTTTAGAATAGTATTGTTTCGTTCATCTTAAATGTCAAGTTCTATCTCAAGCGCTTGCCTTCAATGCCTCCGCCAAAGAAGAGACGAAGTCTCCCACTCTCTCAACGAGGGATGGAGAGTCGACGTTTTCCTCTATGATCTTCACAATTGCACTCCCTACAATGACTCCGTCTGAAAAACGACTAACCCCTTTTACCTGTTCAGGTGTGGAAATGCCAAACCCAATGGCCACCGGCTTTTTGGTCTGTTCTTTTATTCGCCTGGCTGAGGACTCCAACTCCTCCGGCAGTTTTTCTCTTGTTCCGGTCATCCCTGCTACGGAAGCATAATAAATAAATCCTCGACTGGACCGGATCACCCATCTTATCCGCTCTGGCGGACTGTTCGGGTCAATAAGAAAAATAGTGTCTAAATTCATTTTTCTGGCTTCGCCAATCCACACTTCTGCATCTTCCGGGGAGAGGTCGGGGATGATCACTCCCTCGATGCCATTCTCTTTGCAGTCCTTTGCAAAATCTCTTCGACCATATTCTGAAACAGGTTTGAAATAGGTCATCAGGATCAGAGGTGGGATACTGTCCATTAACCTCCCTGTCATACTTAATATCTCTTTCAGACCGACTCCATTTTGAAGGGCTCGCTGATGGGAATTCCAGATGGTGGGACCATCTGCAACCGGTTCTGAAAAAGGGACTCCCAGTTCGATCATATCTGCCCCGGCTTCGGCCATCTTCAACAGGAGCGCCTCTGTGGCACTGAGATCCGGATCACCCGCAACGATAAAAGGGATCAAGGCGACCCGAAATCGATCTTTTAATCTCTTGAAGGTCTGGTCGATCCTACTCATCCGTTTCTCTGACCCTTCTTATAAATTCTGCCATTTTGGATGAATCCTTCTTTCCTGGGAGCATTTCCACACCCGAGCAAACATCCACCCCCCACGGCTTCACTTTTTTTATGGCCTCTCCAACATTGTTCGGATTTAATCCGCCTGAAAGGACAAAAGTCCCTCTCTCTTTTGCCCTTAATGCAATGTCCCATGAAAAAGGATTCCCTGTCCCACCGGCTTGGTGGGGACTGTAGGAATCAAGAAGAATGGTCACATTTCGATAATTCTCAATCTCCCTTAAGCTATCCAAATTTTTTATGCGAATGGCTTTCAGGACCGGATGGAAGAATTTCTGACAATACTCAGGGGGTTCTTGTCCATGAAATTGAAGGGCATCAAGGGCACAATAGTCAATGATTCGCATGACTTCTTTTGGGTCTTCATCCACAAAGACTCCAACTTTCAAAAGAGTCTTTGGGAGTGGTCTGATGATCTTTTTTGCTATGGAGGGCTCTACCCTTCTCTGGCTTGGCGCAAAAATAAAGCCGAGGGCATCCACTCCCAAAAAGGAGGCTTCAAATGCATTTTCTATGTTGGTGATCCCGCAAATCTTGATCCAGGTCATTTTCCAAGAAGCTCCTTTATGGTCGAGACTGGGTCAGAAGATCGCATCAAAATCTCACCCACCAAGATGCCATCAACCCCCGCTTCTCTGAGCAGTCTCACATCATCAGAGTTCTTAATTCCGCTTTCGCTGATCACTTTCGCTCTCGAGGAAACCTCCTTCTTCAATCGAAGGGTTGTTTTTAGGTCAACCTCAAACGTTTTCAAATCCCTGTTATTAATTCCTATCAGAGGAAGAGATAACATGGATATCTTTTCAAGATCTTCCTCATCATGAATTTCAACCAAAGGGACGATGTGGAGGCCTATCGCCAGGTTCACAAAATCGTTGAGCTGTTCTCGATCGAGAAGAGCTGCAATGAGAAGGACTGCATCCGCTCCTGCAGCCCTTCCTTCAAAAATCTGGAAAGGATCAATGATGAAATCCTTTTGAAGGACGGGGAGGCCGATCTCCTGTTTAATCAGGTGGAGATAGGAAAGGTCCCCTTTGAAAAAATGGGCCTCTGTGAGAACGGAGATGGCTGAGGCTCCACCTTGTTCGTAATCCCTACCGAATTGGAGGACATCAGCATCTTCATTGATTAGTCCAAGCGAGGGAGATGCACGCTTGATCTCAGCGATGAGTGCCATGGGGGCATGTTGAGAGATGGCCTCCATCAAATCCCTTGGAGGAGAAACATTTGCGATCCTTTTCTCCATCTCCCTGATGGAGAAGATCTTTTTTCTCCTTTCGATCTCTTCCTTTTTTTTCTCGACAATTTTTCTTAGAAACATTTTCATCACCCCTCGCGATTTGTGAATTGAATGAGCTCCTTCAGTTTTCTCATCGCCCGGCCCGACTCAACGGACTCTTCAGCCATTTCAATTCCGTCCTTTAAGTTTGAAACCCTCTCTGCGGCCACGAAGACAGCCGACGCATTCAAAAGGACGACCTCGCGCCTGGGGCCCTGAACTCCTTCCAAAATCCTCAGGAGAATATTGGCATTCTCCTGAGCTGTTCCACCTTGAATCTGCTCTAAGGTTCTCCTCTTCAGGCCAATATTTTCGGGCGCAAATTCATAGCTTTCAATCCTTCCTCCTCGAAGCTGGCTGATGAAAGTTTTTTTCGTAATGCTGATCTCATCGCAATGGTCCTCTCCATGAACAACCAGGGCTCCTTTGCATCCGAGATTTTTCAATACCTCTGCGATGGTGCCAACCAAGTCCTTTCGGTAAACCCCTACCACCTGAGCATTGGCTCCGGCTGGATTGGTCAGGGGGCCGAGGAGGTTGAAGACCGTCCGTATCCCCATCTCCCTTCGCGGGCCGATGGCGTGCATCATGGCGGGATGAAACAGAGGGGCAAAGAGAAAAGCGATGCCAATTTCCTGCAGACATTGCTCCACCCTGTCCGGAGTGAGACTGATGTTAACCCCTAAAGCCTCCAGAACATCGGCGCTTCCGCACTGGCTCGACACCGAACGGTTTCCGTGTTTGGCCACGGTCAACCCACTTCCGGCAGCAACGAAAGCCACCGCAGTGGAAATGTTGAAGGTGTTGTTGCCATCTCCTCCCGTGCCACAAGTGTCAACAACACCTCCGCCGTTGGCTGATCGGATCGGGAGGGCTCGGGTTCTCATCGCTCGTGCGAATCCGGTAATCTCCGGGACCGTCTCCCCTTTCATCCTCAGGGCGGTAAGAAACGAAGCGATCTGGGTGGGGAGGGTTTTTCCGTCCATGATCGATGACATGGCTTTATAAGCCTCGTCCTCGTTTAAATCTTTTCCTTCTACCAATCGTTTAACGAGCTCTTTAAACATATCCGTTCTCCTCCATGTTTATGAAATTTTTAAGAAGGATTTTTCCTCCTTCAGTCATAATCGACTCGGGATGAAATTGAATCCCTTCCATGGCAAAACTTTTGTGCCTTATACCCATAATCTCTCCCTCTTCTGTTTCCGCAGAAATTTCAAGACAATCCGGCAGGCTTTCCCGTTCGATTAGGAGGGAGTGATAGCGTATTGCAGAAAAAGGATTGGAAAGGTTTTTATAGATCGTTTTCCCATCATGATAGATGGGAGAACTCTTTCCGTGCATCAGACGATTGGCCTGAACGATTCTTCCTCCAAAAGCAGCACCAATACATTGGTGGCCTAAACAGACTCCGAGGATCGGAATCTTTCCGGCCATCCGGAGGATGGCTTCTTTGGATATGCCTGCTTCTTTCGGGGTACAAGGTCCAGGAGAAATGACCAGATGGCTCGGCCCCTCTTTCTCCATCCTTTGAATCTCAATCTGGTCGTTTCGATAAACATTGCAGTAGGCTCCCAGCTCCCCAAGATATTGTACAAGGTTAAAGGTAAAAGAATCGTAGTTGTCGATGAGCAGGATCATCTCAATCCCTCCTCTGCCATCTGGATGGCCCTAAAGATGGCCTGAGCCTTGTGCAGAGTCTCGTCGTATTCTTTCGCAGGATCGGAATCAGCCACAATCCCTGCGCCTGCTTGGACGTAAGCCTTACCATCCTTGATGAGAATGGAACGAATCGTGATGCAGGTATCCATGTTCCCCGAAAAGCTGAAGTAACCCACTGCTCCGGCATAAGGTCCACGCCGGATGGGTTCCAGTTCCTCAATAATCTCCATAGCCCTAATCTTCGGGGAACCGGATACCGTTCCGGCAGGAAAAGCTGATCTGAAGACGTCGAAAGCGTCTTTACCTTCTGCCAGTACCCCACGAATATGAGAAACGATGTGCATGACATGGGAGTAACGTTCCACACCCATCAATTCCGTAACTTCCACTGAGCCGATCTCGGCAGCCCGACCCACATCATTTCGACCAAGATCGACGAGCATGATGTGCTCAGCCCTCTCCTTTTCATCCAAGAGGAGATCCTTCTTTATCGCCAGATCTTCCTCTGGACTCTTTCCACGCCGACGCGTGCCGGCGAGTGGCCGGAGTTCTATCTCTCTTCCTTCGAGACGGACCATCACTTCAGGGGAAGCCCCTAATAAGGTGGTATCGCCCATCTTTAAATAGAACAGATAGGGCGAAGGATTGATGCTCCGAAGGGCGCGATAGATATCGAAAGGATCACAATGAACCTCGGTTGAAAACCTCTGTGAGAGGACTACCTGAATCACATCACCCGCTTTGATATATTCCTTCGCCCTTTCAACCCCTTTCATAAAATCTTCCCGGCTGAAGTTTGAGTGAAGAGGAGAAGGGAAAAAAGGTTTTTGCATGGGGGAAGCCGGGGCCGGGCTTTGAATATTAACAATGATCTTTTCAATCTTCTCTTGAGCTTCCAGATAGGTCTCTTCCAAAGGTTTCTGGCCATCCAAGTATGTATTGAAAATCACCTTGACCTTCTGCCTTACATTGTCAATGACAAGCAGGGTGTCGGTGATCATGAAATAACAGTCATAAAGATCCATGCCCTGAGGGAGCTGGTCCGGAAGCCTCTCAAAAGACCTGACCACATCATAATTGACATACCCAACGGCCCCTCCGAAAAACCTCGGAAGGGAATCATGAAGAACAGGACGGTAATTCTTCAGAAGACCCTCCAGAACCCGAAGCGGATCCTTTTCCTTTCCCTCTCGAAAAACCTCCCCATTCTTAAGGATCTCGAATTGATCCCCTTTCGTTCGTAAGAGGAGAAGGGCCCCTGAACCTAAAAAACTGTATCGGCCCCATTTTTCTCCCCCCTCTACACTTTCAAGGAGAAAAGAAAACTTTCGATCGTCGATCTTTCGGAATGCGGAGAGAGGGGTCTCCCAGTCAAAGTGAATCTCCTCAAAGATCGGGATGAGGTTGCCCTGATGGGCCAGCCTCTTAAAATCTTCCAAAGATGGAATTGCCATGATTGATCCTCCAATATGGATAAAAGGTTGAGGTTAGGGTTGTGATCCCTTCTAAAACAAAAAAGGCTATGGTTATCGACCATAGCCTTTTATTAAATTCATCTGCCGATGAAAAAGCAGAAATAAAAAAGGCCATGGGTGCTGGGAAGCCGCCCATGGCCTTTACGTTCAATTTAAATATTGATTATGGCACTGGGCAAACCTCCGCTTCTCTTTTCTCCCAGCACCACCACCAACGATTTATCATCAATTCAAAGGTAATCTTCATTTTGATCATCCCATTCAGTCGGTACTTTATTTAACCCAATCTAAACTCCCTGTCAAGAAGTTCTGGGAAAGGCCCTGGAAAAATATCGTCTCATCAGAGATTTGGAAATTCCCTTCATCATCAAGCTTGTGACTTATATCCGATCTAATTTTTCCTTAATTCTGATCAATTCTTCTTCGGCTTCTCTGACGAGGTTTCCAATAATCTCCCTCATGGGCAAGACCTCACGAATCAACCCAACGCTCTGACCCGCCATTAAGGATCCATGATCTACATCACCTTCGATGACTGCCCTTCGAAGTGCTCCCATCCAAAAATTCTCAACTTCATACTGGGCTTTTTCCCGGCCGATCTTTCCTTCTTCAAGTTCTTTGAGGAGTTTCAACTGAAGCTTACCGAAATCGTCTGTCCCTTTGTTTTTAATCGCTCGGACAGCTACCACAGGAAGTTTGGAGTCATATTGTGGCGTGGCGATGGCCTGCCGGGCACGAGCTCTGATTAATGCGTTTTTAAAATCAGGGTGTGCAGTGCATTCTTCACTCATCGCGAACCTCGTTCCAAGCTGGCAACCTGCTGCCCCCATCAGTAATAGATGGGCGACCATCTTGCCGGTTGCAATGCCGCCTGCAACGAAAACGGGAACCTGATCGAATCGGAAAAGCACCTGCTGTAAAAGGATGACCAGCGAGACGTGACCAATGTGGCCCCCTGCCTCGCTTCCTTCGAGAAGGAGGGCATCAATGCCGAAACGGATCTGCTGTGAGGCGACGGATTCATCTGCGGCAAAAGATAGAGTTCTTTTACCCGCCTTCTTCATCCGCTCGATCTCTGCCTTACGCGGGATTCCTCCGGCAAAAACAACAAAAGGAACTTTTTTGGAAAGAAGAATCTCATACTGCGTCTTATAATTGGGAGCAATGGTGATCAGATTAACAGCGAACGGTCCGGTTAGTTCCTGAAGGCACTGATCTACCTCCTTTTCAAATGCATCAGGTGGCAAATTCCCTCCTGCAAGAACAGGAAAAACCCCATGCTGGCTAACGGCCTTCACAAGGGCTACATTACTCACCCAGGTCATCCCTCCTGAAATGATCGGGTATCTTACATTCAAAAACTTTGTCCCCCGTTCGGAAAGCCTATTAAAAAGCATAAACGGCACCTCCTTAATCCCCCAATGAGGATAACAACTTCAGGACCTCCGAAGCCACAGGAGGGCATCCCTTGACAAAGATGCCCCTCTTTTTCATCTTATGGGTACAGTTACCTATCAAGAGGGTTCCTCTGGATATATTTCCCAGATGTTTTCCAATGCCAATGTGAATCTTATTATCCCCTAAGCGGTGTGAAGTAAGCAAATTCTTGTAACAATGAAGAAGAACAAATAATGTTGAAAGGCAGGCGCTGCACGATCCTTCATCGTAAACCACAACATCGGGAAAGGAGAAAGAGAGTTGGGAGGGGGGAAATTCAAAAGGTGTCTCCCACCTTAAGAAATCCTCCGGCTTGATTGAAATATTTGACAATTGGATTTCTCCCAGTCCTCTCTCCGATAACAACCTCAGATGAGGTACTTCTTCCGGGCCAAACCCCATCAGCCGTGCAGCGACAGCATCTGCAGAAACGGGATTATTCCCCAAGACGATGAGCCCCGCCTCTTTCTTTCTTCCATAAGCAGGTCCCATTCCCTCCAGTCCTGTTGTCCCATCGATGATGGCCAAATGGGGAAATAAGACCGAGGCCATATCAGAGATCGCAATATCCAAGGCCTTATCCCCTTGAGCAACTTTCCCATTGTATCGGAGTTGATGCAGCCTTGCCTTCTCCCTGCGCCATAACAACCCCTTCATATTTTTGATGCTTAACGTAACCCGTGTATGCATGTGGGTTTTCATCACAGGGATTGAGATGATGAAATCAAATTTTTTCAAGATGGCAGGCACCCTGATGCTCTTCAGGGCTTTTCCTTCAGGTATTTTTATTTCCATCGGGGCAACCCGATCTAAATCAATGAGCTCAACCCCTTTTTTTTCCGAAACCTCCCTCAAGCCGGTTACCCAAAAGGCCTGCTCTGGATCCACTCCAAAGATACAACTTTCACCGATCGCAATCTCATCCACTCCTTTTTCTTTCAGATGATCGATCGCGGCTTCTACTACCCTGGGATGTGTTGTCACTCCTTCGCCGGGGACCGCCAACCGAGCCGCATTGGGCTTTATCAATATCCTTCTTCCTTTCAAACTCGGCAAGCGGAATTGTCCAAGCGCCTTTTTTGTCGTGAGATACGGATCCTTTCCTTTTAAAACGATGACTGCTGAATCCATTTAATTTAGCCTTATGATTGGTTTAATTTTTGGTCAACTGGCAGGTTAACCCTCAAGCAATCCATAGGGTATCCAGAAAGATACCTGCGGTATCCACAGTGACCCTCGGCATGTTACTATCAAGATTCCAGGGGATGAAGAAGGTTAAATCCTCAATCTCCTCGTGGAAGCCCGATCCGAATCTTTTCATCAGTTCCTTTTTAATCTCCTTGACGGTTAGAATCATCGCCTGGTCGATTCTTCCCGCACGATTCATCTCTTTCAAATGGGTTGAAGTCCTCAACTGATCCAGGGCTTCCTCGAAGTGTATTCCCTCTAATTTCCTGCGGAGGATATAAATGTTTCCTTTATCCTGTAGCATGGCAAGGGGTGGATTGATCTGAACCGTGGCATGTTGAAACCGTATCCCGGAGGCATGCCTGGCAATTTTAGGCAGAAAGCTCATTCTTTTTTCAATAGAGGATAGAAAAAGAGGAGTTGATCTTTCGAAGATATACTCCACCCCTTCATGCCGGAACTCCCTTAACCTTGTGGGATCGAATCCCAGGTCAAGGAGATCAGCGATTTTCAAGTTAAGAGGTCCTCTTCCTTTTTTCTCCCTAAACCAGGAAGATAGATAAGGCCTCCGATAGAAGGAAAGATTCTCGATATAAAGGGTAGGTTCCCTTTTTAGCTCCTCGGGGAGGTTCCGAATGACTTTTTCCTCTCCCCATAGGTCAGCCTGCCCTTCCTTC
>VGSD01000089.1 GCA_016875155.1 Deltaproteobacteria bacterium
GTATTGACCTTCTCCTTATCCCGCTCATCATAGATGAGAATGCCCTCCATCTTCTTCCCTTGGATTGGAACTTTATCGACATAGAGGACAAATCCATCAAAGACATCGTTGAAGACCCGTTCTTTGATTTCAATATCCGCCTTCGATTGAGCCATTAGATAGAGCGTTGCCTTGAATCCGCGGTTTCCCCATGGGAGGCCATAGATGACCAGAAAAGTGGTAAGGAGATAGGTCCCGACGGAAAAAAGGAGAACGGGAAGATAGAGCTGATAAAGGCTTATCCCGGAGGCTTTAAAGGCGGTGATTTCGCTGTCGCCTGAAAGTCTTCCGAAGGAGAGGAGAAGGCCCAGAAGGAAAGCCATCGGAATAGTGAAGATGAGGAACGAGGGAGAGATAAAAAGAAGGAGCATAAGAATCTGCGAAAGGTTTACCCCCTGGGTCACAATCAGCTCGATCAGCTTTAAAATCTTATCCATCAGAAGGATCACAGTGAAGGTCATCAGTCCGATGAGAAAGATCGGGGAGATTTCTTTCAGGATATAGAGGTGGGTTGTTTTTTTCATTCTCAGTCTATTCTAAGAAAGAGGGGAGGGGATGTCAACCCTTCGACTCCTTCGACTCCTCAGTATAAACGAAAGGGCTTGCCTTAGGGCCGAGGCTTTCGCGAGCTCAGGCGAATCGCTTAGTCCGAGGGCTCAGGGTTGACCCTGAGCGGCACTTCTTTCCTCAACCTTCGAATACAGGGCTTAATGCCGTCGGATGGGTCAAGAAATGGCTCGAAAAACTTGACAAATTCCTATGAATGGATTAGTGTTAGCTCAGATCGCGGGGTGGAGCAGTCCGGTAGCTCGTCGGGCTCATAACCCGAAGGTCGGTAGTTCAAATCTACCCCCCGCTACCAATAATATTAAGGGGTTACGGCACATGCTGTGACTCCTTTTTCTTTGCTGGTGCCTATATAGGTGCCTACCGTTCCGGTTTTTCCACAAGTATCAGGCCATTTAATTTGACTTAACTCATCCTCTGAAACCAGGTTATAGCGTTTAAAAACCGATATAGTTTTATGACCGGAGAGGCTCATAATTTGAAAGAAATCATTGCCCGCTCTTCGGAGATTGTTCAGGGCGCAGTGTCTCAGGTCATGGAAACAAAAATTTGTGAGTCCTGCTTTCTTACAAGCGGTCTGAAAGCTATGTTTTGTCTCATCGAAGGATTGACCATTGCGAAGGAATACTCTTTCAGTGTGGATTGAGCGTGGGATTCTTTCAAGGGTAGCTCTTACTACCGGATGAAGGGGAATGCTTCTTCCGCAATCGGTTTTGGTTCGTTCCTTAGCGAGTCGAACAAAGCCTTTCTTTATATCCACTTCAGGCCATGTCAGTTTAACGATCTCATCCCGACGCATGCCCATATAATAGGCCATTTCGATTATTGGCTTTAAATGGCTTTCAGACGCATCGAGAAGGGCTTGAAACTCATCATCGGTCAAAATGCTTTGCCTAACATTGTTTTCAGTCAATCTCTTTATACCTGCAATGGGGTTGATGCTTAGTTTTCCATGCCGGACAGCACGGTTAAAGATGGTTTTTAGGCAGACCACCTCTTTATTTACTTCCGATGGGGTGATGGTTCTATCCGGATGGACTTTAGATGGTTCGCTTAGCCGGATCGTTCGGAAAGATTCGATTTTACCAGGGCTGATGGCTTTTATCTTCGTTCCTTCACCTAATAACCTTTTGAGATGAGCCGTGAAGTGCTTATCTCTTCGGTAACTATCCTTTGCTTTCACTTCCGGGAGTGAGAGATACCATTCGCAAAGTTCTCCCAATGTTAGCCTGGCGGCTTTGTCTTTCTCAATGAACCGCTCTTCCGTTCTTAATTTTAACAGATCCCGTTCTTTCTGTTCGGCTGCCTCTTTATTAGGGCCGATTCGCTCCCTATGCTTTCGACCGTTGAGATATACGCTAATCCAGTATATTTTGCCTGAGTATTTCTTCATCGAGAAGCCGCATGAACAGGACTTCTTCTTAATCGCCCACCTCTTCTTACATACCGGACATTCCTGTAATAAAGCCATATCGTCTGCCTCCTTTCTAAAGTTGAGTTTTAAAAATTCTACGCTGCTTCCTTGCCTTAACGTGTCGGTATCGCCTTTTTGACAATTGCTGATGTTTTTTTAAATGAGCTTTGTATCGTTTAGGATCGGCCTTAATTATTTCATATTGCCTTTGGGCATAGTATTTCATTGTGCATGGAGGGGCGCAAAATCTTTTAAACCGTCCTGTTACGTTAATAAATAAACGACGGCATTGAGGGCACACTCCAAGAACATCGGAGGGAAGCCCATCGAGCAAAGAAGCGAGTCTGTAGCGGGCCGTTGCTTCAATATCACTGTGCTGATGTCCAAGAGAGAAGCAACCTTCCACTATGGAAAAGATGGGTTTCACGGAATCCAAAAATTTAATATGAGGACTTTCTCTCTCGGTGAGCAATATCTCCCGAAGGAATGATGCCAGAGTTTTCTGAACCGTAAAAAGAGATTCTTTCACTTGCTCAATATCCAATTCACTTTTTGATTGTGGAAACACACCATAAAGAAAGGTATTCATTTCTTCCGCAAACTGTTTTATTTCCTCATCGGGAAAAACATCTAAGTTGCCCTTTACCAGGTTCATCGCCCACTGAAGCATTTTCTTTTTTTCGTTCATAGTGTGTCACCTCTATACTTTAATATATATAATCAAATATCGTTTGTCAAGGGTTATTATTTAATATATAGTAATAAACATCGTTTTGGACGAGTTATTTTATAGTATTACTATAACATACTGATTTTGCTTGACTAACACGAAAAAATACTGTATGTTAAAAGTAACATATAAACGAAGGAGGTTTTTATTATGGAAAATTCTTTGATGACGTTGAGGGAAGTAGCAAGGAAACTCTCTCTTTCACCGAGTACCCTTCGGACGTGGACATTTCAGAAGCGCATCCCTTTTGTGAGATTGGGCAGGCGAATCGCTTTTAGAAATGAGGATGTCGAAAAACTCATCGAGCGTAACTTAGTGGAGTCTGAAGAGGTGTGAAAGGAGTTTAGAAATGCCGATCCTCGATGGGCTTCACCCAGATCACCTTGCAGATCTTCGCAAATCAGGATTAACGGATGAAACGATAGCGGCAGCCAAAATCTACAGCGTCCGGCCTGCCGACATCAACAAAAAGCTGGGGATGAATCTTCCCTGGGTTGAATCCGTAATGGCCTTTCCGTACCCCGGATGTGATGAGTCTGAAGTCTATAAAATCTTTCCTTCCCGCAATGGCCTAAAATACATTCAACCAAAAGGGACACAGAGCCGTGTCTATTTTCCTCCTCCGGTTCGAGAAATCCTTTCAAACCAATCCATTCCTATTTACGGCACAGAAGGTGTAAAGAAAGCTCTTAAATCAACACAGGAAGGTGTTCCGTGTTTTGCATTGAGCGGTTTGTGGAACTGGAGCGATGGATCAGAGGAAAAAAAATTAATCCCTTATTTTGATCTCATCAATCTGGATGGCCGGACTATCTACTTCACCCCGGACAACGACTGGGAGCTACCGAATCGGCATGGAGAGCAACGGAATCTCCGCCAGGCCGTCTATGAGCTGGCGTATCGTTTGATAGATCGGGGAGCGAAGGTTTACGTTATCGAACTCCCACCCGGGCCGCTAAAGGGCGTGGATGATTACCTCTGCCAGCACTCCATTGAAGATTTTCATTCACTGCCGAAGAGGGAAATAAAAAAGCAGACAATCGAGGAGATGATTCAGGCTGCCTCCCTGGAGAATCTCCGGGACATCATAAAAAGATTGGCCGGGCTTCACGAGACGGAGCGGGCAGTCCACGTCAATGCGCTGGCAAAAAAACTGAACGTTTCAAAGCGGGCGATCCAGAAGGATATTGATGGATTGACCAGGGGGAAGACCGAGCCTACCGACATTGACAGGCTCCTCGAGGGTGGGGGAGATCCGGCGTCGAGGTATTCGGCTCAAAATTTTATTGACGATGTTCTTTCATTCGGGGCCATCATTGGCGGGGAGCGATTACTTGTTCAGTCAAACGGGGAAATCCTCTTCGAGGATGGAGAATCATTCCGGTTCAATAGAACATCTATAACAGCAGAAGCAGTCAGGCGTTATCGAGCCGGGGATGATGTTATTGGGGCCGACCTTATTAACCGAATACAGGGACTCCTTATCGACCACGTTGTGTTTAAGGATGATCGTCTTCCAACTTTATTGGCTGTCTGGATTGTGGGAACTTACTTTTATAAAATATTCCGATTTTACGGTTATATCTGGGTGAACTCCCCTGTCAAAAGATGCGCAAAATCTTTAGTCCTGGAGATCATCAGTCTCATTGCCTTCAATAGCACAACACGGCTCGTGAACCCATCATCCTCTTTCCTGTTCCGTGAAGTAGACCGGAACGATAGGACGCTCGTTATAGATGAGGTTGAATCATTAGGGGCCGGAGATAAAGAGCAGAAGGCCGAGATTATGGGACTGCTGAATGGTGGTTTTCAGTCTGGCTCACAGGTTCCACGAATGGAATCAAAAAACAAAGAATTTGTAGTCGCCTACTTTAACGCGTATTCCCCGAAGGCGCTGGCAGGGATAAAAACCATTGTGGATACCATCGAAGATCGATCATTCAAAATTCCGATGATCAGAAAAAAGAGGACAGAAAAAGTCAAGAGGTTCAATCTACGGGCCCTGGATTCTTTCATCGAAAAAATCAAAGAGGACTGTTTCGTATGGGCCTTACGATACGCCGGGGATGTTTCAGAAGTTTACCGTGAGGGACTGGATTGGAAAGGGACTGAGAACTTAGACGATAGGATGCGAGACATCCTGGAGCCTCTTCTTTCCATCGCTGCCGTGGTCGATACACAGGCGGGGGGCGGTGAACTCGCAAAAACACTTATTAGCGTATCGAAGGACATAGGCCGGGGCAGGGAAGATCAGGAGGCTCTCAATGGTTCGGTTCCCGCTGTTGTATCCGTCATGAAGAGCCTGGTTGATGGGGCCGATGAGAAGTTCGTGTCGGCAGATGAGTTGTTCGGTAAGTTTAAAGAGGATGAGGATCTCGGGTGGATCGAGTCAAAACGGGGGCTGGCTTTCTTTCTGGCAAAGCTGGAACTCCCTCGTATCCGTAAAGGTAGCGGGAAGGAAACCGTGCGCGGATACAAAGTCCAACGTGCTTGGATCGACGATCTGGAGCAGCGATATGCGTGAGTTTTTCGATATACCCTGTATCCCTGGAAAACAAGTGTCGCAAGTGGCACATTCCTATAATATCAACAACTTAACCCGTTTTTGCAAGTGTCGCACTCCCTATCCTGCGACACTTAATTTTTTAAGATAAGTCCTTGAAATTATTAACTTACGACACTTGCGACACTTAATTCCCAGGGGAAAGGGGGGTATACAAAAAAAATGGGTGAGTTGGCAAAGAAGGCACTCGCAGAGATCCGAGGGAACCGGAAGGGGGGCATCGATACTACCTTGATAGAGCGAACATTGCAAGAAATCAATTCGGACTACCCCGCGGGGCTGCTGGCGTGGATTCAGAAGGAAAAGCCGGAGGACTGGCAGAGGACGATGGATATTGAAGGCCGGATCAATAAGGCTGCACTGTCGGGTAATAGAGAGGCCCTAACATCTGCCCTGGATGACTACAAGGGGTTTTTCACAGCAGTCTCGAAGGACTACCGGGAGACGGAAAGGCAAAGACCAGGGGAATATCAACGGTCACATGATGTAACCGTTGCCCCTACCCTCTCTGAGTTGGGTATAACGAAGCGGGAGCGCAGGATCGAGGAGTTTTGATGATAGCCGTTCTTGTGAAAAATAATAACATTACGGAGGCGATCCGGCAATTAAAAAGGAAGATTCAAAAAAATGGCCTCCTAAGAGACATGAAGCGTCACGAATACCACCTTAGTCGATCTGAAAGGCGCAAGGAAAAGAATCATGAGGCACTCAAGAGGCTAAGGAAAAGGGAGAGGAGAAATTATTCGTGACTGGAGTGAATAAGTAAGGGAGAGGGGGTGACTGAAGAGGATCGAAAGGTTGTTATGGATTTAGAAGAGACAGAAAAAAGTCAAGGAAACAAATAGGAGGTGTGAGATGAGCGACGGGATAGGAGGAGGAACCGGGGATTTTGGTCTTACGGAAGCAGAAATGGCTATAGCTGAAGCAGCCAAAGGGCAGCAAGTCGCAGACATTGAGACTGGTGTATTAGGACATCCTGGCCCTGGCGAAGGATTTGGTGGTCCGGCTGGAAATGTGGCCGCAGACTTTGGCGGGGAAGCAGAAGGTGAAGGTTTTGGCGGCGGAGGAGGTGGCACTTTAGGAGAGGTTATACAGCAGCAGGCACCAGAAATACCTAAACCAGAGAAAGAGTCTAAGGCTATCACCAAAGAAAAGTCAAGAAAGAAGAGACGAAGACCTACTCTGCTGGAAGCTGAGGAAGGTTTAATTTCGTCTGTTCCCTCGTTTGGCCGGTCGTTGCTGAGATAAGTGAAGGGACATTAGGGGAAAATATGAGTTTTTGATTACAAAACAAAAGGAGGATTGAGATGATACCTATCGATGCAGTAACAAAACAAAATTGGCAACGCATGGAGCGGGGTCTCCCGCCTGTGAGTGAGAAGAAGACTCCACGGAAGGAGCCGACGCCTCCAAAAATTGATAATCAAATTCGGTTCGAGGATGTTGAACTAACCTCTGGATTAAAGCTTCTCAGTAAGGCAGGAGACCATCGGCGGAATAGCGAAGGGGTGTTGTTTACCGGTTACAGAGTCTGCATAGAAATCGAGCCGAAAAGGACTTTAACTGGATGGATCGGCGATGGGGATTTGAGTAGGTTATTGCCTTTTCTCAGGGAAAATTCAGACCCCAGAATTTTAAGCGCACTCTAAATTTAGGAGGTGAAGATTATGAATGAAAGCGGAAGCCCACAAAATGTTATGCCAGCTGGTCTTGGTGAGCCGGATTATGACAGCCTGAGCGAGTCTGAGGCGTCGGCTGAATATCAGCAGCTTTTTAACGACAGAATACAGGGGAAAAATCGTTGGTCTTCTGAAAAATATTCAGAAATCTCCGACAAGCTCTTTCGCAAAGCTTATTCTAAAAAGATTGAAGAAAACCAGGGTAAGTCAGAGCAAGAGAGCCAGGAGTGGCTGGAGGCAGAGACCGACCGCATTGAAAGGCGAGATTCCACCCGTGAGCTGGGCGAGGCACGAAGGGAGGCTGCAAAATATTTCGGCGGCGAGTCAGCAATGGAAAGGGTTATAGAGCAGGCCGAGTCTGTTTTGGAGGCTGTGAAAAGAGAAGAAGACCCCAGAGCAGATTACGAATTTCTCAAAGAAACAGGTTTAGCAATCAATCCCAGGATCATCGAAATTATAGCTAACCTGCACGGCCACAAGGAACTCTACCCCATTGTTAGAAAAATCGGTGTGGCGGATTTGTTAAAACTTGGCCAAACGGCACTACGGAGAAGGGAGAAAAAGTGATGGATGTTAAAAAAAAGATTCAGACGAAACTAAAAGAGAATGTTGATCGTTCCTTTAAAACTTTTAATTCTCAGAGAGAGACAGATATTGAAGAACTGTCCACTCTATATCAGCGACTGGAAACTTTATCGGATCAAAGAAGAGTGCTAATTGAAACTCAGGAATCTGAAAGCAAAAACTATCTTCCTAACCGAAAAGTGATGAACCAGTGCGAATTAAAGTTATTCGATGTCGAGAAGAAAGTCAAGGAGGCTGAAAAAAAATCCGATCTTCTCTTTAAAAGGCTGACAGCACTTCCTGATGGATTCCTGCAAGTTTATCCATTCTTTAAGATGATATGATGGAAAAAGAAGAGGAGGAAAGGATACTTCAGGAACTGCTAATTGGTGAGATGTGGAAAGCCGCTTTGGATGAGTTTGGTTTTCCACGAGACAGCGGATTAGTTGAAGCATGAGGTTCAATTGAAGTTGAAGCATAGAACGTCATGCCTTCAATTGAATCAAGACTGGAGGTGGTAAGCATGGGTAAGATATTGGATACTAAACTACTTCTTCAAATGCGGGAGGAAGGTAAAACCTTAAAGGAGATTGCCAGTCGTTTTAATGTCTCATTTCAGGCTATATCTCAAAGGTTGAAACTGCTCCAGGGTTATTCAATGCCTGCATCATTGGATAAGCTCACCGAGAAGGAAAAGAAATTTGCCGTTGCTGTTGCTGGTGGTAAATCTCAAACTCAGGCCGCTTTCGATGCATACGACGTGGTTGATCGAGTCTCCGCCAAAGCCATTGGGCACAAATTAATGAAAGATGAGGGTGTGAAAGCCGCTGTAACGGATTTGATGGAGATGGAGGGATTGACTAAAAGAAACAGGGTAAGGCGATTAAAAGAAATCGTGTATCACAAAGACCCCAATGCTGCCATACGGGGTTTGGATCAATGCTGGAAACTTGACGGGTCTTACGCTCCTACAAAGGTGGTTACTATGAACTTTGAATATGCTGATATGATAAAACGAAAAAGGGAAATCCTTGCCGAGATGGCAGAACTTGAAGAAAAGTATGGTAAAGATGCTTTAGAGGCTGCCATCGAAGAGGATGATGATTAAGAGGATGATGATTCAAGCCAAAATTCTGATTCGTTGACACAGGAGATAGACTAACTTTTGCGCCAGGGGAGCGAAGGGGGGGGTAGGGGTGAAAAAGAGGGGGGGTATCTGGTGCCTGTATAGGTGCCTATCCTCCCCCGTTTGGTGCCTACAGATGTGCCCATAAGCGATGTTATTCTTTATCACTTAATGTGACTT
>VGSD01000090.1 GCA_016875155.1 Deltaproteobacteria bacterium
TTTCTTTATAAAGAACTCCATTTCGAGGGCGACTTCTTTTTCAACTACTCCTTCGCGAAGGAACTCCATGATATGGGAGAATGACCTTGTTGAAAGATCAATGGCGTTCCTGGTCAGGGCCAATTCATGCAGGTCCTTGGCCGCCCTTAGGTTCTTGATCTCATCCTCCAAAGAGATAAATTCTGTTTCATTGCCCAATTTTTCTGTAAGAAAATGGTAAGACGAAAGGGCGAAAAAAGGACCTTCCACTCCCACTTTCTTCAAGTTCAAATCTGAAATCAGGGCGGCAATCCCCTCCAGCTTTTTCTTGTAATGAACGATCCGGGATTGTTTGACTTCTTCTTCGGCCTGCGTCCAGTAGCGGGAATCAGTCAGGTAGAAAGTCTCTTTCGATGAAAGGAGAAGAGCTCCATCGCTACCGGTAAAGCCGCAGAGATAACGGATCGATTCAAGGCTGGTAAAGAGAATGGAGTCTAATTGATTGGCGTCAATGATTTGCCGGACAGACTGTTGCCTTTTATTAAAAAAAGCGTTCTGCATTACTGTTTTTTCCTTTCTTGAATGTGGGCAAGCCATTTTTCAAGGAACCTTATTTTCTCTTCCCTGGATCGAGGAAGGGGTTGGGCAGAGAGAAGAGGGGTGGTCAATTTTTGATCCAATTCGTTTAATCTATTCCGGATTTCCGGGTCAGAGGGGTCTTTCTCAGAGAGGATCTTATAGATTTCGTATGCCTTTTGAAGGTCACCCTGCTTGAGATAGATTTCGGCCAAGGTTTTGGTTGCAATTTCATCCATCGAACTGCTCCTCGATAAAACCTTCTTAAAAATTAGAGAATTATTGCCAGAATGTCAAGTTCGCTAACAATTTGCTGATTTCGAAGAAAAACCTAAAAATGAAGGGAATATTGACATAGGGATGATTATCAAATAATATTTAGCGGTTGAAGATATAAGATATCTTGATTACAAAGATTAAAAAGAAGATTACAGTGATTAAAAATATGGTTTAATCTCCGTAATCTAAAATAATCTCGGTAATCAGATTTATTATACCAGGAGGTCACCATGGAAAAGAAATACCTTTTTTCTCCGGGTCCGACCATGCTTCCTCAAGAAGTGCTTCTGAAGATGGCTGAACCGATCATGCATCACCGGGAACCAGAGTTTGAAAAGATTTTTGCTGACATCAGGGAAGGGTTAAAATACCTTTTTCAGACAAAGAACGAGGTGATGGTCTTTACCTCATCAGGCACAGGGGCTATGGAAGGAGCAATCTCCAATATCCTGTCCAGAGGGGATAAGGCCCTGGTTGTCCGGGGAGGGAAGTTTGGCGAGAGATGGGGAGAGATCTGCAAGGCTTACGGCATTGAGTTTATTCCTATTGATGTGGAGTGGGGGAGGGCGGTTGATCCGGGACAGATTCGAAAGGCTCTGGAGTCTGATCCTGCGATCCGAGCGGTTTATACTCAGGCAAGTGAGACTTCGACAGGAGTCAAACATCCTATCCGGGAGATCGCAGAGATTCTGAAGAAATACGAAGATAAGGTGGTCGTGGTCGATGCCATCACAGGGATCGGGGTCTTTGATATCCCGATGGATCAATGGGGGATCGATGTTCTGGTGAGCGGGTCTCAGAAGGCATTGATGCTTCCTCCGGGCCTTGCCTTTGCCGCCCTGAGCGAAAAGGCTTGGAAATTGGTCGAGAGGTCGAATCTACCTAAATACTATTTTGATTTCAAAAAGGAGTTAAAATCAACAAAGAAGAATCAGAGTTCATACACTCCGGCCATTTCCCTCTTTGTGGGATTGAAGGAATCGCTCAATATGATTCGAAAGGAGGGGCTGGATTCCCTCTTTCGGAGACATCAACTCCTGGCGAGGGCGACCCGGGAGGCAGTGAAAGCCCTTGGCCTCGGTTTATATGCACCTGACTCGCCAAGCGAAGCAGCAACTGCGGTCAAGGTTCCGGAGGGGATAGATGGAGAACGATTAAAAGACCTTTTCTTCGAAAAATTCGGGATTACGGTGGCTGAAGGACAGGATCGCGCTAAGGGTAAGATCATCCGAATCGCCCATCTCGGATATTATGATAGGTTGGACATGGTGATGGTCATCTCCGCCCTGGAGATGTTGTTAAAAGAGATGGGACACCGCTTCGAATTAGGAGCAGGAGTGAGAAGACTGGAAGAGGTATTGATGGAGGGGTGAAGAATTTCGGATTTCGGAATCCGGTCGGTACGACCGCCCGTACCGTGGCGGATTGCGGAATGAATATAGACCACGGGTAAGAGGTGAATACGGTGATAGAGAGAGTAATGAAGGTATTGGTCAGCGATCCACTCTCAAAGAAGGGGTTGGAGGTTTTGGAACAAGCAAAGGGGCTGGAATATGATCTCAAAACCAGCCTGACGCCAGAGGAGTTAAAGAAAGTCATACCGGAGTATGATGCGATCATCATCCGAAGCGAGACAAAACTAAAGGCCGACATCATCGAAGCAGGAACACGTCTGAGAGTGATCGGGAGGGCAGGGATTGGGCTCGACAATGTCGATCTTCCCGCAGCAACGAAAAAGGGGATTGTGGTAATGAACACCCCTCAGGAGAATGCGATTGCGGCAGCAGAACACACCATAGCCATGATGCTTTCCATCTCTAGAAAGGTTCCCCAGGCAACGACCTCTCTCAAAGCGGGCAAGTGGGAGAAGAAGAAGTTTATGGGGGTGGAACTCTATCAAAAGACGCTTGGCCTGGTCGGCATCGGAGTGATCGGGACGATTGTTGCAGATCGCGCCAGGGGATTGAAAATGAAGGTCATCGGCTACGATCCTTATCTCTCTCCGGAAGTAGCAGAGAAGAAAGGGGTTGAGCTGGTTTCCCTGGATGAGCTTCTCAGCCGGTCGGATTTCATCAGTGTCCATACCCCCTTAACCGAAGAGACCCGCAATTTGATCGACAGGAATGCCTTTGCAAAAACGAAGAAAGGTGTCGTTCTGGTCAATTGCGCCCGTGGAGGAATCATCAACGAGAAAGATCTCTATGAAGCGATTCAGTCAGGGAAGGTTGCCGGAGCGGCTCTCGATGTTTTTGAGAAGGAACCCGCGATTGGAAATCCCCTTCTGGAACTGGATGCCGTGATCGGAACTCCCCATTTAGGGGCTTCCACGGAAGAGGCTCAGGAAAATGTGTCCATTGCCATTGCACAACAGGTCGTTGATTATTTGATCCACGGGGAGGCCCGCAATACGGTCAATATGCCGGCCGTAAGCCCGGAAATCCTCCTATTTTTAAGACCCTATCTCCGGCTGGGCGAGAAATTAGGAAGTTTCCTGGGCCAGATTTCAAATTACGCGATTGAAGAGGTGATGATCGAATACCACGGCGAAGTCGTAGAATATGGAACAAAACCGATCACCATCTCCATCTTAAAAGGGCTTCTCACCCCCTTTGTGGGTGAGACGGTTAATTTTGTGAATGCACCGATCATGGCCAAGGAGAGAGGGATCAGGGTAACTGAGTCGGTCAGCGAGAGATCAGAGGACTTTGCCAGCCTGATTGCCTTAACCGTGCGGTCGAAGATGGAGCAGAACTATATTGCAGGAACGCTTTTCGGAAGGAAGGAGTTGCGAATAGTCAAGTTAAACGACTTCTTTATTGAGGCCCTTCCGGAAGGATATATCCTTCTGGTCAATAATTATGATCGTCCGGGAGTGATTGGAAATATCGGGATGGCGCTGGGAAGCCGGGAAATCAATATCGCCACCATGCAGTTCGGCCGCGACCGAATGGGCGGGATGGCTATTTCCCTTCTTCATATTGATTCCCCGCTGCCTCCGGGGATGTTAGGCGACATTTTGAGGATGCCCAATATCATCTCGGTCCGCCAGATCGAGCTTTGATTGATGAACAATCCTCAAATAGGACTGAGATCGATTTATAAAATCCCTCCTACCCTCCCTTTTCCTAAGGGAGGAATTACCCCTCTTTTGCAAAGAGGGGTAAGGGGAGATTTTACAATGTTTGTATTAATTCCATTAAGGGATTGTTAATATGAAAACAGTGTGAGGATGAATATGGCCAATGTTGTCATTGTAGGCGCACAATGGGGGGACGAAGGCAAGGGAAAGATCGTCGATCTGTTGACTCGGTATGCAGATGTTGTGGTCCGCTTTCAGGGGGGGAATAACGCAGGTCATACGATTGTTCTCAAGGGGGAGAAATTTGTTTTTCATCTGATTCCATCAGGCATTCTCTATGAAGACAAGAAATGTTTAATCGGCAGCGGGGTGGTGGTGGACCCGGCTGTATTGCTCGGAGAGATAACCGAATTGAAAAAGAGAGGATACCTGAAGGATGATTCGCAGTTGATGGTGAGCGAAGAGGCTCATCTCATCCTCCCTTACCACCGGAGGATCGATATTGCCAGAGACCGGGTCTTTAAGATCGGCACCACAGGCCGTGGAATCGGACCTGCCTATGAAGACAAGGTGGCCCGTTCTGGGATCCGGATGGGCGATCTCATGGATGAGGAGGTTTTTTATCAAAAACTGAAGGCTAATCTCCTGCAGAAAAATCTCTATCTCACCGAAGTGTTGAAGGAGGAGCCTTTCGAGTTATCGAAGGTTTTTGAGGAATCCCTCCAGTTTAAAAGTCAGCTTGAAAAGTATGTGAGGAATACCTCACTCATTCTTTATGGGAAGATCCAACAGGGTAAGCCTATTCTCTTTGAGGGGGCACAGGGAGCACTTCTGGACGTGGATCATGGAACCTACCCCTATGTGACGGCCTCCAATACAGTGGCAGGAAATGCATGTGCAGGCTCAGGAATTGGTCCAACCATGATCGATTCTGTGGTCGGTGTGGCAAAAGCTTATACCACGCGGGTCGGGGAAGGGCCGTTTCCCACCGAACTGAAGGATGAGATTGGAGAGAAGATTCGCGAAAAAGGAGGAGAGTACGGGGCCACCACCGGAAGGCCGAGAAGATGCGGTTGGTTCGATGCCGTCGTGGTAAACCATGCCATCCGGATCAATGGTGTCCTGGAAGTGGCCATCACCAAGCTCGATGTATTGAATGATTTTGACAAGGTGAAAATCTGTGTGGGATACCGTGTAAACGGTAAGGTCATTCAACATGTTCCTTCCAATCTGAAAATACTGGAACATTGTGAGCCTGTTTATGAGGAAATGGACGGCTGGAGGAGAGAGATCAAAGGGGCAAAAAAGATATCCGATCTCCCTATCCAGGCGCAACGTTATCTGAAGAGGATCGAAGAATTGATCCGTGTGAAAACAACAATGGTTTCAGTAGGTTCGGAGAGGAATGAGACGATCGAGATTAAAAACCCGTTTCAGAATGTAACCTAATAACTTGACAATCTGGAAGGTTTTCTCTTAATTTAAAACGATAGGGCCGTTAACTCAGGAGGTAGAGTATCTGCCTTTTAAGCAGAGAGTCGTGGGTTCGAGTCCCGCACGGCCCACCATCAAAAAAACATTGAAAATTGTAAATTGCAAATTTCAAAATTAGCATTGTTAATTTTACATTTTTCAATTTGCATTGGTCATTGGTAAGTTAGTTGTCCCCATCGTCTAGAGGCCAAGGACACCGGCCTTTCACGTCGGCAACACGGGTTCGACTCCCGTTGGGGACGCCAATGTTTTTATGAAAAGCCCTGGCTTCGGTCAGGGCTTTTTTGCTCTTGGGCCTTTGCGATGTTTAAACGATAAAATTTTGAGGTTGACAGGAAGGTGAAAAAGATTTAGGGTAAGATCAATTCTGTTTCGAGAGGTTGCTATGTCGGATGAACTGAAGATCGTCCTTGAGGATGTGAAGGAGAAATTTGATACAGTCATTGAGGCGTTTAATATGGTGACGGAAAGGCTTGACCGTCACGAACAAGCAGAGGAAGAACGGTTTCAAAGGTTAGAATCTGAAGTCCTGTCAATAAAGGCAGATGTATCAGAGATCCGCAAAGACTTGAATGAGCATCGGAACAACACAGAACTTCACGGAGGGAAGATCAAGAAAGAGGCGTCTTAAGGGAGATATATTCCGGTGTCCAAATAGTGACTATTCGGTGTCTAAAACCGTGCGATTCAGTATAAATCAGTAAAACAGCCGAAACGTCCGGAAGCCGTTGACTATCAGCACTTATCTCAATTCCTATCACTCAAGACGAATCAATCAAAATACCCCCGGAAGGCACTTTCACGTCGGCAACACGGGTTCGACTCCCGTTGGGGACGCCAATGTTTTTACGAAAAGCCCTGGCTTCGGTCAGGGCTTTTTTGTTCTTGGGTCCTCTTAGGCCAAGGACATCCCGATCTTCATCGGGATGGGGACGCCAAATCTTGGGAAGGGGTTAAGTGATTCGCTTAACCCCTTTTTTTTCACTAAGTTTTAGAGATAGTCTGCAAAAAATGTGCGGTATCGTCATGTTTTTAAAAACCTTTACTCTTATTGTTTTTTATGTTATTTAGGCTTGAAAAAAGAGGGTTTTCGTTTAACGCTCACCTTATGACGGTCTCTTTTCTAAAAAGAAAAAGTTGGATCATCTTTCTTTTACTGTTGGGCATTGCTTTCCTTCTCGTTTACCGTTTCAATTCGCAGATCTGGATCAAGACCATTGAATTTTACGAACTCCTTCACGATCAACACCATTTGAAGGCGATCATCACCTCTTATGGCGCTTATTCTCCAATCGCTTATATCCTCATCCAAGCCCTTCAGGTCGTTATAGCCCCCATCCCCGGAGGCCTCATCGAGTTCATGGGAGGATACCTCTTTGGTGTCAAGGCAGGGGTCTTTTATTCGATCATAGGATCTATTATCGGTTCTTGGATTGCTTTTATATTGGCTCGGCTTTTTGAAAGAGTGGCGGTTGAAAAGTTTGTCCATATCCGGACGATGAAAAAATTTGATTATTTGATCGGACATGAGGGTGTGATCCTAAGCTTCCTTCTCTTTCTCATCCCGGGTTTTCCGAAGGATGCCCTCTGCTATATCCTGGGATTGACCCCCATGCATTTAGGCATTTTTCTTGTGATCTCCACCATTGGGAGAATCCCAGGGACATTGATGGCCTGTCTTCAGGGCGGAAAGGCATTCGATCATCAATACATCACTCTGTTGATCCTGTTCGGGGTATCCGCTCTCATTATTATGGTTTTTTACATCTACCACGATGAGATTCATCATTTGATTAAGAAGCTAAGTAAGGTCAGATCATAGATTGAATTAACAGCTTTCAGAAGCGAGCGAGACCAATGACTAAAGAGACCAAAGGAGGAAAATGGACTTCTGATCTTGTGCTGGACCTCTATTCCAGCCTGTTGTCAATGGTCTGGGAGGTCGTATCAGCTTTGATCGGGGAGGCCATCCTGGAACTTCTTTTCAATCTTTCGATCAGGAAGATCGGAGAAAAATATCCTTTTTTGAAGTCCCTGAAAGTTTCTGAGGAAGGGGTTTCCATGGGTGGGATGATGGAGGATTGTCGGAACCTTCCTCCGGCAGAACTCCACCGTGGATTTCAAAGTCTCATTAACCATCTTCTCAATCTTTTTTCAGCCCTGACTGAAGGAGTGATCAGCCGGGAGGTCTTTCCGAAGGTTTTCCCGAAGGTGAGAGAGGCAGAGCGCCTCGTCTCTCAGAAGTAAAGATTACGTCGATTAGGAGCCGATTTCATAGATTTGAAATTTATTGATTCATACAGAAAAATCTATAGCATCATGTTTTAAAATCTGTGTAATCGTTTTTATAGGGGAAGTAATGAGGCTCATCGTTAAGAATCTGAATATTCTTCGATCCATCATCAATACGATCAATACAAGCTTTGAGATCAAAGAGATCGTCGAATCAGCAGGAAACAATCTGCCCAGCCTTTTTGAGTTCTCCGCTCTCGGGGTTCTCTGGAAGGAGGAATCTACCCTCTACCTCTATCAGGAGGAGTCCTGCCCTCCGTCTTTTACACAAGAAGTAGCTCAAAATATGGTAAGGGTCTTCTCAGTCTTGGGGGAAGAGCCGAATGATCTGTCACGTGTGACCATTCAGGTTGAAAAGAAGAAGCTGCGGCCCTCTCATATGGCGATGGATCCAAAGGCCGCTCTGAAATCGTATCTCGTCCTCCCCCTTGCCGTAGAGGATGAAATCATCGGTTGTGTTTCACTCAATAGCGATCAGCCCAATGCCTTCGATGCACAGGACCTACAGTTCTTCTCTGTCATCGGATACCAGATGGCGGCCACGTTAAAGCATTTTCAGAGATTCAGCTCTGTCAAGACGATGGCCATCTATGACACCCTCACCACCCTGTATAACCGTAGATATATGGAAGAGAGGCTGATCGTTGAAGCGCAGAAGTCCTTTTACGGAAACTCTTCTCTCTCCCTGGTGATGATCGATATCGACCATTTTAAAAAGGTGAATGATACCTTTGGGCATACAGAAGGGGATAAAGTACTTCGGGAAATTGCTTCCCTGCTAAAAACTTCGGTTCGGAAGAAAGATACGGTTGCCCGTTATGGAGGGGAAGAATTCATCCTCATCTTGCCTGAGGCCGGATTGGAAGAAACCACGATGATTGCAGAACGTATCCGGCGGTTGGTGGAGAGCAAGCTCTTCGAGGTGGGCCAAGCCCATATCAACATTACCATCAGTTTAGGAATATCAAACTTTCCAAACCATCACCCGAAGTCAAAAGAGGATCTAGTCAAGATGGCAGACCAGGCACTTTACGATGCCAAAAGAGGGGGCCGCAACCGCGTTTGCCTCTTTAGTCCTGTCCAGAAATGAAAGGGATGGAGGCTGGCTGTTGGTTTGCGAGAAAGGAGAGAATGATGAAAGGCTTTAAAAGAATTCTTAT
>VGSD01000091.1 GCA_016875155.1 Deltaproteobacteria bacterium
GGTTTGAGATTTTGGGGATGACGGTGGAGACAGAAGGGGGCAGAAGGATCGGCACGGTAAAGAACATCTTTCCAACGGGAGCCAATGATGTCTATGTTGTCGCAGGAAAGAGAAAAGAGATCTTTCTACCGGCAATCGAAGAGGTGATCCGGAAGATTGACTGTCAAAGAAAGGTGATCCGGGTCGCCCGAATGGAAGGGTTGTGGGAGGAGGAAGATGAGATTTGATATCCTCACCCTTTTTCCGGACATGTTCTCCTCTCCATTTCAGGAGAGCATTCTGGCCAAAGCGATCGGAAAAGGGCTCATCGAGGTGAGGACGACCAACATTCGGGACTTTGCGCTGGATAAACACCAGGTCGTGGACGATGCCCCTTATGGAGGGGGGCAGGGGATGGTGATGAAAGTTGAGCCCATTGCCCGTGCTATTGAACAGGTGAAAATGGGAAATCCCTCTGCTTGGACGATTTACTTGACCCCTGAAGGAAAACCGTTAAATCAAGAGATCCTCCGGGAACTATCTTCCCGATCTCACCTCATCCTTCTCTGCGGCAGATATGAGGGAGTGGATGAGAGGGTGAGGCAACTCTTCATTGATGAGGAGATATCAATTGGGGACTACGTCCTGACCGGAGGAGAATTAGCCGCTATGGTTCTGATCGATGCGGTCTCGAGGCTTCTGCCCGGGGTGTTGGGATCGGATAGGTCGGCAGAAGAAGATTCTTTCTTTGGCTCTTTGTTAGAATATCCCCAGTATACCCGGCCGGCAAGTTTCAGGGGGCATGAGGTTCCCGAGATCCTGCTTTCGGGAAACCATCAGACCATCTCTCTCTGGAGGAGGAAAGAGGCCTTGAGACGAACATGGTTGAGAAGACCAGAGTTGTTAAGCGAAGCCTCTCTCTCTGAGGAAGATAAAAAGATTTTGGAAGAGATATCAAAAAAGAAAGATCCTTGATGGGCGTATGGGTGTTTAAACCATGACCATACTTCAAGTTGTTTAAGTTAAGGTTAAGGTGACGAAACCCGTTTCGGTCACCGGTTAAGGTTACGTGAAAAGAATTAAGAGGTTTTAAACGTAACCTTTTATGAACGATACGGGCATCCTTACCGTTGCCGTAAAACGATCCCCTTATCTTTAAGACGATGTCCTCTAATCTTTATTTAGGATTGGTTCACCATCCGGTGTATGATCAAAGAAGAGAGGTGGTCACAACCGCTGTGACCAACTTCGATATTCACGATATTTCCCGTTGCGCAAGAACATTCGGATTGGGGGGTTTTTACATCATCACTCCCCTTGAGAGTCAAGTGACGTTGGTCGAAAGGATCATCAGCCATTGGAGTCATGGTGAGGGCTCGGTCTACAATCCCACGAGAAAGGAATCCCTCTCCTTGGTCAAAGTTTCCCGGAGTATTGATGAGGCAAATCAAGAGATCTCACGCCTCCATCAGAAGAGACCGACGAGGGTTGCCACAGGAGCCTCTCCCCACCCCGATTGCATTGGCTATGAGAGGTTTCGAGCATTGCTGGAGGATCGGGAAACGGTGTTTTTCCTTCTTTTCGGGACCGGATGGGGTTTAACACGAGAGGTCAAAGACAGTTCGGATTATGTGCTGGCACCGATCGAAGGAAAAGGTTATAATCACTTGTCCGTTCGCTCAGCCGTTGCCATTATTCTGGACCGGCTATTGGGTGATCGGATGAATAGTTCGGAGTGATGAGTTCGCCTGCCTGCACGAAGCGTTTCGGCGAAGGCAGGTAGTTCGGAGTGATTCTTTTAATACTCCGAACTTATTTTTAAAGGAGAGTAAGATGAATACAATAGAGTTGATTGAAAGAGAACAGTTTCGGACGGACCTCACTCCGTTCAATGTAGGTGATACGGTCCGGGTCCATGTGAAGATCGTTGAGGGAGAGAAGGAGAGAATCCAGCCCTTTGAGGGAGTCGTTATCGGAAAGAAGGGAGGAGGAGTTCGGTCATCCTTTGCCGTAAGAAAGATCTCTTATGGAATCGGGGTGGAGAGGATCTTTCCCATGCATTCTCCCCGAATTGATCGGATTGATGTGATCAGCCGCGGGAAAGTGAGAAGGGCCAAACTTTTTTACCTGAGAGGCCTGAAAGGCAAGGCGGCCAGAATCCGGGGCGAAAAGAAACAAGAGAATTAACTGGAATATTGGAACACTGGAATGATGGTGTGATGGGAAGAAATATTAAATTTTAAAAACCCAATATTCCAACATTCCGTCATTCCAATTGGTTTTACTATGCTTTTTCCATCTCTTCCGGCCCAGCCCATGGACTACTTCGAGAATTTGTACTATGGTCAGGGCTACCGGCGGATTGCCGGCGTGGATGAAGCGGGAAGAGGTCCTCTCGCCGGGCCTGTCGTGGCTGCAGCGGTCATCCTTCCGGAAGAAGGCATCGGTCAGAAACTCTTCGATTCCAAACAGATCCCTCCCAAGAAAAGAGAAGAACTCTATCAATGCATCTACGAGAAGGCGCTCGGCATCGGGCTCGGTGTGGTCCATCATCAAGAGATTGACCTCCTCAATATCCTCCAGGCCACATTAAAAGCGATGGCCCTTGCTGTTGAGAGCCTTCCCATGTCCCCGGATTTTATTCTGATCGACGGAAATCAGCCCATCCCTTCTCCCTTCCCCCAGAAACCCATCCGCAAAGGTGACCGGATTTGTAACTCCATTGCTGCCGCATCCGTTGTCGCTAAAGTTACCCGGGACCGGTTGATGTTGGAGTGCCATCAACAATACCCGCAATATAATTTTGCGAAACATAAAGGCTACGGGACAGAAGAACACCGGAAGGCCATTGAGAGATTTGGCGTCTGTGAACTCCACCGCAAAACATTTCGGGGCGTCAAAGAATATTTATGATGAAGGGATGGGGAGACGGGGAGAAAAATTTGTAGCGCCCTCATTGATTGAGGGCAGACTTCGTCGGCAATGAATGCCGACGCTACAAGAGAGACTTGATTTGGAAAATAAAAGAGCGATGCAGAAAAAAGAGCTTGGTCAGAAAGGGGAAGAGATCGCCCTCCGTTTTTTAAAGAAGAATGGCTATCGTATTCTCCAAAAGAATTATGTGTGCAAGATGGGCGAGGTGGATATTGTTGCGAGAGAGAAGGATACCTTCGCCTTTATTGAGGTCAAGACGAGACGCTCCACGTCATACGGTCCTCCCCAAATGGCGGTCAATCAAAAGAAACAGGAACAACTCTCCAAAGCAGCCCTCCATTTTTTGAAAAAGAATGGGCTTGAGGAGGCAAAAGCCAGGTTCGATGTGGTGGCCATCCTTCTGGGACCGAGAGGTGATGAGATTGAACTGATCCGGAATGCCTTCGATTTACAATACACCTAAGAAGTTTTTAAAGTCTCTTTTTCAAATTCCAAACTCCACATTCTTTTGCTTTCATCTAATTTATTTCTTGCTCCGAATTTAAGCTTCCTTGATTACTATTTTTACCCCCCACCCTCCCCTCCCCCTCAAGGGGGGAGGGTTAGCCTGCCTGCCGGTAGGCAGGGGAGGGGGTGATGTCATCCTATTTAGTGCATTTGTATTAGTTGACCAAGAGAATTAATTCGGGAACTGCCCCGACTTGAAAAGGGGAGATTGAATCAATTAAGATTATTTTATTTCTTTTTTCTGCAGACCAATGGTTATGGAGATGAGTAAGCTCTACTTAGGTATCGATGTCGGCTCTGTCAGTGCAAATACAGTAATCCTGAACGATCAGGGGAAAGTGTTAGAAGAGCATTATACCCGGATCAAAGGTCAACCCCTCAAAACAGTACAAAAAATCCTGGAGGAGATCCTCACCCGCATTCCACCCGAACGGTTTCACAGCATCTCATTTACCGGCACAGGAGGAAAACTGCTCTCTGAGATCCTCGAAGGCCATTTCGTCAACGAGATCATCGCTCAGGCAAAGGCCGTCCAACATTTTTATCCTGAGATCCGGACGATCATTGATATTGGGGGAGAGGATTCGAAGCTGATCTTTGTCGAAGAGGAGAATGGCCATTACAAAATCAGCGATTTCTCAATGAACACACTCTGTGCAGCGGGCACGGGTTCTTTTCTGGACCAGCAAGCGAGCAGACTTGGCTTCACGATCGAAGAATTCGGCGAGATTGCCCTGAAATCGGAAAACCCGCCCCGTATCGCAGGACGATGCAGTGTCTTTGCAAAATCGGATATGATCCATCTCCAACAGATCGCCACACCGGACTACGACATCGTGGCTGGTCTCTGCTATGCCCTGGCCAGAAATTTCAAGAGCAACATCGGCAAGGGAAAAACCTTCCTCAAACCCGTCTCCTTTCAGGGAGGGGTGGCAGCCAATGTGGGAATGCGGAAGGCATTCCAGGATGTCCTGGAACTTTCGGATGGAGACCTCATCATCCCAAAACACTTTGCCTCCATGGGTGCCATCGGTGCCGTCCTGGTGACCCAGGAGAGCAAGCACCCTAAAAAGACAGGGACATTAAATTTAACAGCCGTGAAAGAATATTTACTGCATCATCAAGAGAAAGAGGTACCCCTGCAACCTCTCTGTCTTTCTTCGAATCATTTGTCACCCTCACCCCTACCCTCTCCCATCGAGGGAGAGGGGGGAAAGAGCGATTCTCCCATCAAGGGGGAGGGTGAAGTAAGAGGCTCTCCCCTCAGGGGAGAGGGTGAAGTAAGAGGCTCCCCCATGCAGGGGGAGGGTGTAGGAAACGCCTACCCGATCAAAGGAGAATGGGCAGTGAGCGATTCTACCAGCGGGGGAGAGGTTGAAAAATCAGAAAAGATTGAAGCCTATCTGGGGCTTGATGTGGGTTCGATCAGCACCAATCTTGTCGTCATCGATAAGAACAAGAGGGTATTGTCGAAACGTTACCTGATGACCGCGGGAAGACCGATTGAAGCGGTTCGAACCGGCCTTCAGGAGATAGGCGCGGAGATTGGCGATCGGGTGGAGATCAAGGGCGTTGGGACAACAGGGTCAGGACGATACCTCACCGCCGATTTTGTGGGCGCGGATCTGGTCCGAAATGAGATTACGGCCCAGGCCACAGCCGCAGTTTACATCGATCCGGCAGTAGATACGATCTTTGAGATCGGCGGTCAGGACTCCAAGTATATCAGCATCGACAACCGGGTGGTCGTCGATTTTGAGATGAACAAGGTTTGTGCCGCAGGAACAGGCTCATTTTTAGAGGAGCAGGCAGAGAAACTGGATATCTCGATCAAAGAGGAGTTTGGAAAACTGGCCCTTTCTGCCGGAGAGCCAGTGAGGATGGGAGAGCGGTGCACGGTCTTCATCGAATCGGACCTTGTCCATCACCAGCAGAGAGGCGCACCCAAGGACAACCTCGTTGCGGGGCTCAGTTATTCCATTGTCCAGAATTATTTGAACCGGGTGGTTGGAGACCGCCGCATCGGAGACCGGATCTTCTTCCAGGGAGGCACGGCTTTTAATAAGGGAGTGGTAGCGGCCTTTGAGAAAGTACTCGGAAAAGAGATCATCGTCCCTGAAAATCATGATGTCACTGGAGCCATTGGCGTTGCCATCCTGTCGATGGAAGAGCGTACCTGGGATCATTCAGGGTTTAAAGGATTCGACCTCAGCCAACGGCGTTACGAACAGACTTCGTTCGAATGCAAAAGCTGTCCCAATCTCTGCCTTATCCGGAAGGTGAGCGTCGAAGGTGAAAAACCTCTCTTCTATGGAAGCCGTTGCGAGAAGTATGATGTGATCAAGCGGACCAAAGGGACTAATCTTCCCGACCTCTTTGAGGAGAGGGAGAAGATGCTCTTTGCCTCTTATGAGAGAGAGGAAGATCTTCCAGCCGATGCGCCCGAAATCGGAATTCCAAGAATTCTCTACCTCCACGAGATGATGCCCTTCTGGAAAGCTTTTTTTGCAGAATTGGGTTATCGGGTCGTCCTCTCCGATCCAACGAATAAAGAGTTGATCCGGAAAGGGGTGGAGAATGTTGTTGCAGAGACCTGTTTTCCGATCAAGGTGAGTCATGGCCACGCGCTGAACCTTCTTGAGAAGGGGGTGAAGCGAATCTTTCTGCCGTCCATTGTCAATCTCAAATCACCCCATCCAGAAATTCCAATCAGTACGGCATGCCCCTATGCGCAAGCTTTTCCCTATGCGGTCCATTCCTCCATCGATTTTAAGAAGGATGATGTCCAAGTCCTTCAGCCCATCTTTCATTTCCGTTTCGGCAGGGACCATCTGGAAAAGGAACTGGTCGAATTTGGAAAGACGCTCCGCCGGGGATCGAAGCAGGTGAAGAGAGCCCTAGGAAAGGCAGAGAGGTTTCAGGCCAAGTTCTACCAATCGCTACTCAACAGGGGAAAGGAGATTTTGAATCAGATCGACCCTGATGAAAAAGCGATGGTGATTATAGGAAGACCTTACAATTCCTGCGATCCCGGAGTCAATCTTGAGATGCCGAAAAAGTTGAAAGACCTGGGAGTTCTTGCCATCCCCATGGATTTCCTTCCCCTCGATTCGGTCAAACCGACCAAAGAGATCCAGGAAATGTACTGGCGATACGGACAGAAGATCCTCTCTGCCGGAAAGATCATCAATGAAGACCCAAGACTCTATGCGGTCTATATCACCAACTTCGGTTGTGGTCCGGATTCGTTTATCAACCATTTTTACAGGGATCTCTCAAAGGGGAAGCCTCATCTTCAATTGGAGATTGATGAACACAGTGCGGATGCTGGCGCCATCACGCGCTGTGAAGCCTTTCTCGATAGCCTGAAGAATGCAAAGAAAACAAAGCCCAATGGTTTGGAAAAGGAAAAGCCGACAACCGACCGGACGAAGAAGATTTACATTCCTTATATGTATGATGCAGCCTATGCTGTGGCAGCGGCCTTCCATGCTTGCGGCGTAGAGGCAGAGGTCATTCCTGAATCGAACGAGGAGACCCTTTACTGGGGAAGGAAGCTGACTTCGGGGAAGGAGTGCTATCCCTGCATTCTCACCACCGGCGACATGGTGAAGACGGTTAAAGACCCGAACTTCGATCATGAGAAGGCGGCTTTCTTCATGCCTTCCGGAAATGGGCCGTGCCGGTTTGGGCAGTATCACCGGTTTCATCGGCTCGTCCTGGACGACCTGGGGTTTCACCATGTCCCCATCTACGCTCCCAATCAGGATGAGACGCTCTACAATGACCTGGGCATCATGGGTTCTCAGTTCTCACGTCTGGCATGGCAGGGCATTGTGGCCGTGGACCTTCTGATGAAGAAACTCCTCGAAACCCGTCCCTATGAGAAGGAAAAGGGAAGGGGCAATCAGATTTACGCGGAGTCATTGAATAGGGTGTGTGAAGCAATCCGGACAGGAAATGATTTAAGGGAAGTTCTTCACAGGAGCCTCGAAAGTTTCGCAAAGGTTGAGGTGGAGAGTCCGGGGACGAAACCTCTGATCGGGATCGTGGGAGAGATCTATGTCCGTCTCAATAGGTTCAGCAACGAGGAGGTGGTCCGGAAGATCGAACAGTTCGGAGGCGAGGCGTGGATGGCGCCCATGACCGAATGGGTCCTCTATGTCAACACCATCTCCAAGAAAAGAAGCCTTCAGAAAAAGTCGTTTTCCAATCTCTTAAAAGTTTTTCTGACGGACTACTATCAGAAGAAAGACGAACACCATCTGGAAAAGGTATTTAAACACCATCTCAGAAATTTCGGCGAACCAAAAACCCGAGCGATCTTCAAAAGAGCAAAACCCTATATTGATTCCTCGTTTGAGGGAGAGGCAATCCTCTCCATCGGGAAATCGATCGACTTTGCAAAGAGAGGGGCAAGCGGGATTATCAACATCATGCCTTTCACCTGCATGCCAGGAACGATTGTCAGCGCCCTGTTAAAGAGATACCAGGAAGAGCATAATAATATTCCCATCCTCAACATGGCCTATGATGGACAGGAACAGACCAACACACTAACCCGCCTCGAAGCCTTCATGCACCAGGCAAGAGAATTTCAGATAAGAAAGAGCAAGAAGATTTAACTTATTGAAATTAATATGTATAGGTGTTAAGCATGTTCGCTTGTTAAAAAAATCACTTTAATGTTGATTTTTTAGCTGTAAAATGATAATGGTAAAAAATATGGGTTTATTATCAAATCGGGATCAAGATGGAACTGAGTGAGTTTTGAATTATGGAACCGTGGAATGATGCATTGAAAATTTTTCTGTTTGGTTTCAGTGGAGTCTTTATCGGTTTGATTTTGTTGATGTGCGCAATCCAAACAATGGCTTTTTTCATAAGGCTTTTTACAGCAAAGGGAAAACAATCGTTTTAAAATGGTAGATTTTTCAATCAGCACGATTTTATTGAAGACCGGTTTTGTCCATCTTACGATTGGCCATGTGATCATGTGGCTGATCGGAGGAGTCTTTATCTATTTGGCCATTGCAAGAGATTTTGAACCCCTTCTCCTGCTTCCGATTGGCTTCAGTGTTTTCGCAGTCAATTTCCCATTAGCTCCATTGCTCGGAGAAGGAGATCTGATTCGGATTTTCTATCATTATGGCCTCGAGTGGGATATTATCCCCTGCGTGATTTTCCTCGGCATTGGCGCTTTGACAGATTTCAGCCCGATGATTGCCAATCCAAAAACCCTTCTTCTTGGAGCGGGGGCTCAATTTGGGGTCTATGTCGCCTTTTTTGGGGCGTTGCTCTTCGGATTCAATATTGAGGAAGCCGCCTCCATCGGGATCATCGGTGGTGCGGATGGACCGACCTGCATCTATTTGACAACAAAGTTGGCTCCCCATCTGATCGGAGCCAATGCGATTGCAGCTTACTCCTATA
>VGSD01000092.1 GCA_016875155.1 Deltaproteobacteria bacterium
TGTCTCTCCTCTCAACGAACCGAAAGATAGAATGACTGTCTGTATAATACTGGAAAGGGAATCCATGCCGTAACCACACGCTTTCAAGGGCTTTTATATGCGCCCTGTTGATTACAGCGTAGTTTTGGCAAAGCTTTAAGGTTTTATTCTGACCGAAGGCAGCGGCTAAGTGAGTTTCTTTGACAAAAAGTTTTTGCAGTTGGAGTGGTTTTTAATTGGGTTAAAATAACCGGTTAAAGGAAGTGGACCGGAGGCCAAGTCGAATAGAGTCGGAACGACTCTCGTATCGACACCCGACCACGGGAGGGTTCCCCCGGTCCGGATATGTTTTTCCATTTGTGCTTACAACTCGTTATCCTTTAGCGTCTGATTTTATCCTTCTGTTTTATTCTGTACTGGCTCCGCAGCATCTAAGACCCCCAGAGGTCCAAGGGGCCCCAGGCATGGGTCCTGTAGTTCGTCGGGGTCGATATCAGGGAAGTCCTCTTCATACCTATCCCAGAGGAGATCACTGAGTCGGTTGATCAGATACCAGATTTCCCATGCGGTTTGGATTTCCTTTTCGGTTTTCATTGGTTCTCCTTTCTTAGTTAACCTTCGAGGTTTTTGACTTTGAGCACCATTTCAGGGGTGACGGTGCGTTTTTGGTCGAACATGGCGTAGGTGAGGGCCTGTTCGACGACCGTGCCGATTTTTCTGGGGATACCGAACGAGACCTGATGGACGGCTTCGATGGCATGCTCATCGAGGATCGGTTCTTTCGCCCCTACCAGTTTCAAGTGATGCGTTACGTAGTGTTTGGTTTCTTCAGGGTTTAGGCCTGGCATGTGATACCGCATAGCGATTCTCTGGTTGAGGGGTTCCATGACCGAAAACTCCATGGTTCGTTTCAGGTCGGATTGACCGGAGAGGACGAGGATGAAGGGGTCATAGGAATCCATCTTGAAGTTGGTCAGCAACCTCAGTTCTTCGAGGGGGCCGGTTTGGAGAAGGTGAGCCTCGTCGATGGTCAAAAAGACGGTTTTTCCGGAACTTTCCTTGGATTCCAGAAGTGTTTTTTGGATCTGCCCATAGATGGCGCTCTTGGAGAGTCTGGGAGGCAGCCCGAGGAGGCGGTTGATGTGATACAACAGATCGGCCCGACTCAGAGTCGAAAGGGGGGTATAGTAGGGTTTAAAAAGGTTCTCATTCAGGGTGTCCACGTAGCGTCTGAGGGCGAGGGTTTTTCCCACTCCGGGGTCTCCGGTCAGAAGCAGGATGCCGCCTCTGCGTTTGATATAATCGAACCGAGCCATGGCTTCCTTGAAGGGTTCGGTTTCGAAGACATCCTGGGTCTTAAGATTCTTATCGAAAGGGAACGTTTTAAGACCAAACCAGGCAAGCAGGTCTTTCATGGCAGAACCTCCCCCTTGTGAAAGGACAGATGGGTCGGGACCTGCTGAGGTCGAAAGGTGCGGGCATTCTCCTGTTTGTCGAGTAATCTAATCCTGCCCACCCGAAGGCCGTTGTCATAGAGAAAAAGCTCTTGGGGATCATCGACGGGGTGTCGGATTTCGATCCGCTGACGGATATAGGCGGCAGGGACCTCGTAGAGAGAACCTTTGAAGCTGATGGTGGCATCGTGATTGACGACCCGTTCGTGTCGGATGAGAAAGATCTCATCCAGTTCCTCCCGGGAGAGCCTTCGGATCAGGACCCGACCCACAGAGGCGTGATAGCGGTCGATGGGTCTTTGTTCGATTCCGGTGTGAAGCTTATGGTGATAATCTTCTTTAAGCCACAGAGCGAAGGCATCGTTGAGTTCCTGCAGGGTCAGACCCTCCTGAACAGATGAGAGGAATCGTTCCCTGACCGTGCGAAACAGACGTTCCACCTTTCCGCGGGAGGGGCTGTCATAGGGTTTGGAATGGATCAGGGAGATGCCGGCCTGGGCGCAGCTTCGAGTCAACAGATCCGAGGAGAAGGTCGAAGAGTTATCGCAATAAAGCCGTTTTGGGATGCCATAGGTCAGGAAGGCTTCCTTGAGGACGACCGTTAAGGCGCTAATTGTCTCAGAGGTATTGAAGGCATGGCCCATGACCATGCGGCAGTGGTCATCGAGGATAGCGCAGAGGATGGATTTGGCCGAGCGATTCGCGGTACGGACCTGGGGGCCATGCATGAAATCCGCGATCCAGAGGTCATTAACGTTATCCACTTCGTAGGCCTTGCGCACATCGGTCCGGTTCTTGAGGGGAAGCCATCCCTGTTCTTTGACCACCCGCAGCAAGGTATTGTAGTGAACCGGAGGCTGTCCCAACAGATCCTGATCCCGAAGCATTTCAAAAAGTTTTTGCACCGACAGAGAGGGATGAGCCTTGCACTTGATCTCAATGGTCTTGAGCAGATCCTCTGTGAAGCGTTTGGGTCTACCCCCGTCGGAGCGGTTTTTGGGTTTGAGAGAATCAAAACCACCTTTACGGTACTTCTTGAGCCATGCCTTCAGGGTGGAGACACGGACCTTCCTGAGCCCGTAGCGGGGGAATTCGTGCTCGCTTTCGGCCTGTTTGCGGAAGTACTCGTTCTGAGCCCTTGCGGGTTCGGCCAGCACCGGGCTGATGAGCTGATAGCGTTTGAGGGCGATCTTTTCTCGAATCTCTTTGTCCATGGGCTTTTCCTCCTTGGTGGGGTTTTTGCATCATCCAAACTGGATGAGTAGCAGTATGGAGTCCAGGATACACCCATGGAAAGACCGATCGTTAGCAAGGCTCTGTGCAATCGCTCTCAGAACCTTTGGTCCAGGATTGAGCAGAAAGGCTGGTCAAGAAAAGGGAGGAAATTTCAATCGGGCAACAACGATTGGATTTTGGGCAAGACCACTCAGGTACGGGAAGAACCACGGTATTGAGAAGGCGTACCGAAGAGAAACTGGCCCGTTTTCTGACTGTAGCGGTTCACCAGGCCCATCAACAGGGCAAGCCCGTCGATCTGGGGCTTTAAGCCAAAAGCAGCAAAGTAGGCCGCCGCTTCCTCCCAGAGTCCGACACTGCGCATGCCGTCCAGATTGTAAAACTGCCTCATCCCAGCGTGGGCACGGCGAAGCCCCCGGAGCACAACTACCAGCCAGCAGGCAATTAGCCACGGGGTGAGCAGATTGTCCGGGTCCACTTCGTCCACTTTTACCGAAGCGCCATGAAACCCCTTCTGTCCCATCTGCCAACACTCCATCCCAAAAAACAGAGCGCCTACCACAGAACCGACCGTGTACTGAAAGTAAGGAATCAACTGGGTGGGTAACAAAGAAAAGGTCTTACGACGCTGCCGACATATAAAACGGGCAATCGGTATTTGCTTCTTCTTAAACTGAGGAAACAATTCGATCGCATAGCGCCAGTAAGGCGCCATGGGTCGATAGCAATCCTCAGCGTTGCAGATCGGACAGCGCATCCCAAGGAAGGAGACAAAATCAATCTTGCCGGAAGAAAATGATTCCTGGTATTCCCAAATGGTCTTAAATTTGTTAAAGTAGGGTAGCTGAATGGTCGGCTGCCTTGCTCACAAGGGGATGAGTCTTTGGGCTCCACAACCTTCCGGCTCACCTCCTTGTGACGCTTGGTTATTTTTGCAAGGTCAATTCCTTACCTCGCAATTTCATCTACCCTTATACCACCGGTCCAATTATTCTGCTAATCCTTCACTCCATACCATCACCTTAGCGAGGTAAATAACACAACACAAGTTTGTGGTGGCCGACGACTCGAAACAGGCAGAGTTGAAGTCCGGGCTGGTTGCAGATCCAGCCTGGGATTTCGATTATGTCACTATGTTCAGCCGTCCTATTTGTGAGGTCAACGTTAAGGAAAAGCCTCTGGAGGTTGCAAGCGTGGAGAAGAAGAGAAAGACAATGTAAGAGTGAGAAGGCCGGGTCCGTAAAAGCGGAAAATTCCCTTTAGCAGTAAGTGGGAGCGAACAATTATCCCTCTTCACCAAATAAACATTCTTGAAGAGTGCATATCTACTATATAGTCACCGGGTCCCATTACTTCAAAAGGTCATAGTATGATTATCAAATGTTCAATTCAATTGAGCTGCCCAAAGGCACTATAAATCAAGAGGGAAGACTGGGTCTTTTGGTATGACTGGAAACTTAAATAGGCTACTATTTTATTAAAAACTTATCTAATGGTCCCCACATTATGACAGTGGCTGGCAGCAGGGGAGAGCCTTACTGTCTCCAGTATCTTTCTTATTTTATCCTCATCCGCATCCGTTGCTTTGTAAGCCCCCTCTCACACTACTTCTTTGACTAATGGCATCAAAAACATCTTTTTTGCTTCCTCATTCTCAACAGAGATCATGTCTCCTTTAAGGCTCTCTTGTTTTCAGCGTAGATTAGATTAATATCTTTCACCAATAAGCAGGCGGAGATTAACTTTTGTTGGACTATTTTGTGAATTTATTAAAACATTGATGCAACACGTTAGTTTCTCATAAGGCTTTTTCTAATCTTGCTTTCTCTTTCAGTTGTTCGTATTCTTGATGAATCTTTACTTCAATCCCTCCAACCATCTCATCGGTTAAATGACGAAAACGACCCTGGAGCTTGATATATTCTTTAATTGGCCTTAACTTTGGAAAATCAATATTCAAATGGTACCGACCCTTATCAACCTCATAAAGCGGGAATATACCCGTCTCAACGGCCAAACGACCCAATTTGATCGAGTTTTCCGGTATAGACCTCCATCCAGTGGGGCAGACAGAAAGGATATGAATATACGCAGGACCCTCAATATTGGCAGCTTTCTTCATCTTCTCAATAAGATCAATTGGGTAACTTGGGCAAGCCGTGGCCACATAAGGAATTTTATGTGCAACCGCAATGTCGGGCATATTTTTCTTCCATGTGATCTGTCCCATCTTGACCTTACCCGCTGGGGAGGTAGTGGTCGACGCGCCAAAAGGAGTAGATGATGAACGTTGAATGCCTGTGTTCATATAGGCTTCATTATCAGTACAAACGTAAATGATATTATGACCTCGTTCTAAAGCGCCAGATAGCGCCTGCAGCCCAATGTCTGCTGTTCCTCCATCCCCTGCCATGGCGATCGTCACTATTTTCCTATTGGGTAGTGCCGCTTTTCTCATTAAGGCCTTTAGTCCGGATTCAATACCTGAAGCCACTGCTGCCGCATTCTCAAAGGCCACATGTAACCATGGAACCCTCCATGATGTAAAGGGGATTGGAGATGATATTACTTCCATACATCCTGTAGCAGAAGCAACAATCACGTTTCTCCCTAAAGCTTTACAGACTAACCTAACTGCCAATGCTTCACAGCATCCTTGACATGCACGATGACCTGGTGCAAAGTACTCTTTTTGTGTTAGCGTCCTTACAGCGTAAACATTCATATTTCCGGTCATTCTCTTACCCCATAAATTTCATATCCTTCCCTATTTCCTTCCTCAATCTCTATTTCTGCTTTATCCACCATTCTGATGTAGTCCAGTGGAGTCACATCCCTCCCTGATATCCCAGCAACAAAGTTATAAACTTCTGGTCTTTGAGTTTCTCCATAAAGAACTGATCTTACTTCGGCCGCTACAGGGCCTCCAGCTCCCATAGAGATCGCTCGATCAATGACAACCAGTTGTTTTGCATGGAGAGTAGCACCCTTAAATGCATCAAAAGGAAAAGGGCGCCAAAGTCGTATCTTTGCTAATCCGACGGGTCTTCCCTCCTTCCTCATCATATCAACAGCCACAGAGGCTGTTTCTCCAAAACTGCCCATGGTAACCAGAATAGTCTCAGCATCATCTGTTTTGTAAGCCTCGACGGATTCATAATAGCGACCGGTCAAATCTCCAAAGGTCTTCCAAGTCTCTAAGATTTTAGGCATTGAAGACAGAATAGCTACCTCCTGAGCTTTTTTCATCTCCAGATAGATACTGGGCAAGGCAATTCCCCCCATCGTTATTGGACGATCAGGATGGAGGCGGTGAAAGGGTTGATAACGTGGTAAAAAATAGTGAACTTTTTCTTGGTCAAGAAGCTCAATAGGTTCAATCATGTGGCTTAAGATAAATCCATCCATATTAATGATCACAGGAAGAAGTACCTTATGGTCCTCAGCCAAACGATAGGCACAAAAAACATTATCATAGACATCCTGGCCGCTCTCTGCAAAAAATTGGATCCATCCGCAGTCCCGAATCGACATCACATCGCTGTGGTCATTCCAAATGCTAATTGGTCCAGAGAGTGCTCGGTTCGCAATAATCATTACTATGGGCAATCTCATTGAAGAAGCAATATATGTGATCTCGCTCATCAAGGCCAAACCTTGGGAACTGGTGCAAGTAAAAGACCTTGCTCCAACAGCTTCACTCCCCACACAGACACTCAAAGCCGAATGTTCAGATTCTACTGGAATGAACTCTGCATCCAGTTCCCCGTTTGCCACAAGTTCGGAGAGGTGTTCTACGATATGCGTCTGAGGGGTTATAGGGTAGGCCGAAATCACATCTACATTTGCTTGCTTCACTGCCTCTGCCGCAGCTATAGACACTTCCATCCCAACCATTTTTGCCATTGCCTACACCCCTCTTTAACACACATTACTTACCGTACATACCAAGGCACCTATTGATCAAGATGTTTATAATTTTTGGAGAATCTAAAGATTCTTTTCCAATAAAATGGGATATTTGATCTATTGGGCTAACTATAATCTATTAGAATTAATTAGCTTAAAGCAATATGTGTCATAATATTATATATTGATTACCACTCTTGTCCAAATTAGATTTTTTGAAAATCCTATATTTGGACAGTACTGATGGATTATTGAAATTTTTATATCGTAAAACTTTCCTGAAAAATCAAATAGTACCATGTAATCCTTACAACTTCGAATAAGACGTTTCAGTTTAATCCGAGCATCGGGTGTGGTAAATTGCCAGGATATTTTCTTCGTGCTGTTATTTCGGTTTTTCTTCTCCCATGCGCCCACTTCGGTCTGCATGGTTGCCATGTCGAGGATACGGCGCTTAAGGCACTGTCCTTTAAGAACGCTCAGTTCGATCTCCGCCATGTTCAACCAGCTGCCGTGTTTCGGAGTGTAGTGGATATGCTGCTTACCCCAAGCACTGCTGCTACATCGGCAACATTCCACCCCGGACCATCCGCACCGGCATCACAAAGCAACAACACACGGGCATGGATAAACCTTCTGGCGTGCATCTTTCCCCGGTGGGTCATTGCCTCGAACTCTTTACACTCCTCCTTGGTCAGCGTTACCCGATATCTTGGCGACATGGTGGCCTCCTTAATCGAGATGCCACCAGTATATCATATCTATATTGAGCGATTTCCTGTCCTAAATGTAGCGTGATTTTATTAGAAATGATCTCTCACTCAACAGGTGAGAGGAAAACGCAGGCTATAGTAAATTACCCCGCAGCAGAGCTGCGGGGCATTAAAATTCAAAACTCAATTGTTCTTGCTGCTGATACTTTATATAACGACGTATGATTTCAGAGGTAACCTTGTCACCCACAGACCGAACAAAATACCCATCACTCCAAAATTCTCCACCCCAAAGCTGTTTCTTTACCTCGGGAAACTCTTTGAACACCATCTTCGCCGAGATACTTTTTATCATTTGGACAATTGCTGCCGGAGAATACCGAGGAGGTGCAGACAGAAACAAATGCACATGATCATCCTTCACCTCCATCGTATCTATCTCAAACTCATACCTCTCAGCTATCTCCGCGAAAGCCTCTCTGACCCTTTTTGCCAGTTCCCCTTTCAAAATCATCTTACGGTATTTAGGGACCCATACCATATGATATTTCAAATCATAGACCGCATGGCTTGTTCTTTTTATCGGGCTCATGCAGTACTTATAGCATGTTTTATCGCTTCGCGAACCTGTTTTCATCCGCCCAGCAGAGCTGGGGCGGTATTCAACAGGTATTTTTTATAAAGCCTGCGGCTACAGGTTCCTTTCAAAAGAATCGCTCAATTTAGGTCATATTTTCTATAAATACGAAAGATAAAATGTTACATGGTACTAAGTATTATCTGATAACGTTCAGGACATCGTTCAGTTGAGCGCTTCTTGCCGTTCAAACAATAACTTTCAGGCTTAAGAATAAGCCTGCATTTGTGTGGCATCCGGGAGAGAGTAATATATTTTTTAATAGCCTTAACCCATTGCTTGTGAACGATGTCCTGAATGCTAATTTAGTGAACGATGTGTTGAATGTTGTCAATTATCTCTTAATTTATCTCCAATAACTGCCTTGGATTGTCATAAACCATTATTCTAATAATTTTGGGTTCCAAACCTTCAAAATTTAGTAGCCCTACGAATAAACGAAACATTTCTGGTTCTGGAGGCGTCCAACTAAAAAAAGAGTCAGTTGTTAAAAGACATTTTGGGCAGCCAATTCTTTCAATTATATCGAGCACTTGCTTAACTTTTACAATATGAAGCATGACATGAAGGCATGTCAATTCAATATAACATCCTAATTTTGCCATTTTCTCAATTTCATGTATTGATACCCCAAGGCTCAAAGGATGAGTCAAAACTAATTTATTAAACCCAACCTCTGAACAATACTCTGCAAGCTTTAGGCTTTCAGTTGGAGAAACATGGCCTGTTCCCACAATTAAGTTAGCCTCTTTAGCAAGTCTAATGGTAAAGATTGTATACGGAGTGAAGTGAAACGGAATTCCGGATACAATCGGTTGAACGAAGCCGCGGCCCGATAGCTATGGGGATTTAATCAGGCAGCGTGCTTCTTACCGAAGTCTTATAAGT
>VGSD01000093.1 GCA_016875155.1 Deltaproteobacteria bacterium
TTGAGATGTCGGGGGCCGATGAAAATATCTTCCTCCCCTTCCTGTTCCGGAATGACAAACCCATATCCGTCAGGATGGCATCTCACTTTTCCGGCGACCAGATTCATCTTGGCGAGAAGCCCATAACGATTCCCCCGGATTTTGACGACCCTTCCCTCATCAGCTAAATCTCTCAGCCGCTCTCTTAATGACCTCCTTTCCTCCTTTGCTAAACCAAAGCGTTGGAGAATCTCCCTCAATAGCAGAGGCCGGTTTTCCTCTTCCATCAACCGGAGAATCTCTTCCGCTGCTACATTTTCCCGACTAATCTTTTTCTCTTTTTCTTTCCTTTTCTTTCCCATGTTTATTTCTAGCTCATAAAATATATGAACAGGGAGGGGGTGTACCGAGAGTCCTTTATAGCGGTACCTTTAATCTTTTAACTCCCTAGCTTTCAAGCCTATAAAGAAGACCCATTTAGATCGTATCGCTTGTCACCCTTAAAATATATAAATAATCCGCAATTATAAAGGATTGGAAGTACACTCTCCTCCCTGTTCAATGTACCATTCTAAACTTTTCCCGTCTCCGAACTCCCAACTCCGAACTATAAATTCATTCCTCTTCCCCGAACACAGATTTTCTTATTGTCTTCAGCACTCCTTTAAACCCGGGGAGATGTGGATCTATATCTTTTTCCACCAATTCAATCTCACCCCTTCCTTTCACTCCCAAATCCAGCTCGATCGCCCTTTTTATTTGCCTCTGTTCCCATACATCAGTCTCCCTGATCTGCGGAAGTTCAGAATAGTGTTTCAACACCCCTAGCCCAACGACATCAGCGGCTATGCGATCCCCAGTGGCAATAATCAGATTCGAATCAACAGCCTTGCCCTTCCACGGCCCTCCCTCGACCATCAACCTTGTCCCATCGATAATATGCAAATCCGGAGCATAGGCGAGATTCAATTCCGTAATCACCTCTTCCCAGTGGGACCGATCAACCAGATAGGGCCTGTGTCTGAAATGGGTTGCTCCGATAAAATTTTCTAAGGCGATGCTGTAAGTGGCTGATTCATGCGTTTTGATCACAGGGAGATTGATGATCCGGTCAACCTCAAAAAGCGACTCAGCCACATAGGCTCTCTTGAGATAATGCCCCTTTGGGAGATCCACGCAGATCCATCCCCCTTCATCAAAAGGAATCAATTTTGCCTCCACTTCTTCAGCGATCAACTTCATAAAGGTCAAACTCATATTCTTCCGTGTGGGGAGTTCAAAAAAGGCGGACATGTCCCCGATCAATACACGGCGTGCTCCGGACTCATAAAGTATTTTTGCCATTGCCTTGACGACCTGTGGGTTCGTCGTCACAGGAGGGTGAGAACCGCAAAGGACGTTGGGTTTAAGAAGGACTGATTTTCCGACAATATCGAGTCGTTCCACTCCTCCGATCAGGTCAATGGCCGTTTTCACCATCTTTTCAATATCCCTTCCGTGGACGACGCTGACTAAACTTTTTTCCCCTTCAATAAACAGGTTGGGCCTGGGTTGAACTTTCCCTTCTCTCGGCCGGAAAAAGAAAGGCCACCAGATCGTTCGCCATCGGAAAGTAAAAAGCATTAGAATCGTCACCCCCAGAACGATCAGAAATGAACGCCGTGGCATTCCCTTTACAGCAATCTTCATAGCTTCCCCTCCAAAATCAAAAAGGGGCTTTCTTTGCCCCTTATGAATAGTCGGATAGTCATCCGTCGGATAGTCGGTTAGTCCTATGACGATGAGACGAGCGGACCATAAGACTAACGACTGCTTTTTATACCCCAACTCCCCTAAATAACCCTAACCCTCCCAGGAACATGGGGATCATGATCGCCGCAAGGATGCCTAAACCAAGCACAATAATCAGAGGAAGAAGAACTGCAAGAACAGCTTTGCCAGTGGTGATTCCATGACCCTCCCGCACACCGATCACGATTAGTACGATCATATAGATCGACCCGATGAAACTTCCGATAAAGGGTACGAGGTCAAAGAGATGGGCACAGAAGGAATAGGAGATAGCCCGAAAGGTTGCCTGAAATCCTTTCTTGTTCCCGCCCACGATCATAACGCAGAGGTGTGTGATGGCGCTTCCGATAAATATGGAGGAAGCTGTCATCAGGGGAATCCCAATCACAGAGAGGATCAGGATAAGGTTATACGGAATGAAGGCATGAATCTGGGGTGGAATAAATGCAGAAAAAAGAAACCATTGATAGACCATGGACACCCCGAACCCGATAATCCCTGAGATGATTCCATAGATGAGGGGAGACCAATATCCTTCTCCTGCCGCAACTTTTTTAAAGAATTGGACGGGAGAAAATAGGGCTTCCTTCGTTGTTCTCATATAGGCCCAGAAGAATCCTCCGCCGCTCTCCCATGGAGAGATCTTCTCTTCTGACGAAATCTCTCGAACTTGGCCTTCAATCGATTTCGCCATCTCCTGATATTGCACAAACTTCGAAATGATGATGCCGCATTTGACACATTCATCGCTTTCGGGTTGTTCGAACCCGCATTGGGGGCAGGTCACCACAGGACCGACATAAGGTTTGACCTCGGGTTTGGGTTTAGGCCGCGGTTCGGGTTCGAGGGGCACTCCTGAGAAATCTGTGGTGACCTCCTCTTCAACCTTCACCTTTCCTCCGATCTCTTCAAAGACCTTCACATACCTTTCCATCTCTTCTTTAGGTATCCCCTTCTTCACCACGATAGGGACTCTCTGAAGCAGGCTTTCCGCTTTCTCCGGAGTGAGGTTAAACCTCTTCTGAAGCCCTTGGGTTAAACGGGTCTCTTCTTCTGGCCCGGCCACCTTCAATCCTAAAAAGATCACCTTATAAAGACCCATCTGTTCACCTCCCATTCAGGACCATACCGTTTTACGTTTGTTATCATATTCAACTCAAAACTACAAGAATTATTTATTGAGAAAATAGAAACGAATAGCACGAATGACAGCAAATGGCGCGAATAGGTTTTTTCGTGAAATTCGTTATCATTCGTGTCATTCGTAATTAAAAATTGCAAAACCTTTTTGAATTTGAGATAATCTCTCCGGTTAACTTTTGGGTTTTAAGACTAAAAACAAGAGGGGGAGATCATGAAAACGAGAATGACTGAACTATTAGGCATTAAACATCCTATCATGCTCGCTGCGATGGCTTTCATCAGTTTGCCAAAACTGGTGGCTGCTGTTTCGAATGCCGGTGGCATTGGCATGTTGAACTCGGTCGTCTATACCCCGGATCAAATGAAAGATGTCATCAGACAGGTTAAATCCATGACAGATAAACCTTTCGGAGTCAATGCCACCCTGATCATGCCCAATGCCAGAGAAAACCTGGAAATCGCTCTTGAAGAAAAAGTTCCCATTATCAATTTTGCTCTGGGGAAAGGGGACTGGATCATTAAGGCAGTCCATCAATATGGTGGTAAAGTCCTGGCAACGGTAGCCATAGAGAAACATGCCCGCCGGGCAGAAGCGGACGGAGCGGATGCCCTGGTGGTGACAGGCCATGAGGCTGCCGCTCACGGAGCAGAAGTCGGTTCCTTGGTATTGGTCCCTTTGATCGCCAGCAAAACGAAGCTCCCAATCATTGCGGCTGGTGGCTTCTGTGATGGACGAGGATTGGCGGCGGCTCTGGTTTTGGGAGCGGATGGCATCTCGATGGGGACACGGTTCATGCTGACGCAGGAATGTGATATGCATCAGAAGACAAAAGATCTTTCTCTTAAAACCTCAGCTGAGGATACGATTTGTTCCGAAAAAATTGACGGTTTACCCGGAAGATGGCTTAAGAATCAGGCAGCGATCAAGATGGCAACATCAAGACCGTCGCCCTTTCAGGCGTTCTCCAGCGCCCTGCGCATCAAACGCATGATCAATGTCCCCCTTTATAAGCTGTTGTTGGGGGGGCTCAAACAGCGGGGCGTTCAGGATTTGGCCCGTCAGGCAGTGGGCCTGAAGGGGCTGAGGGTCGCCATTGAAAATGGCGACTTAGAGACCGGAGTCCTGCCCATTGGTCAAGCCATCGGTTTGATGAAAGATATACCAACCTGTAAAGAACTGCTCGATCGAATGGTTGCCGAAGCCCAAGTGTTGGTAGAGGAAGCAAGAAAAAAGGCTACCTCCTGATGACAGGAGATTGGATACAGGAAGGATGATAAATGATACGGCGCAATCTCGAACATCCAGAAGTTCAAATCACCCGGTACATCGCTCATGGCGGTGGGATTGCACATATGATTCTGACTACCCAATACCTGAGTACCCTGATGTTCCTCGCCCATGCCTCCGTCCCCCCGGGTAACAGACTCCTCGGTCATGTGGATCCTATGGAAGAAATCTACATCATCCAGAAGGGCCAGGGGCAAATGCAGGTAGGGAAAGAAATATGTGAAGTTGGACCTGGAGATGCCATCCATATTCCTATCGGCCATTACCACGAATTAACCAATACAGGGAATGAGGTATTGACCCTGCTGGTGGTGGCCGGCCTTATTCCACCAGATGATAGTATTTAACTTGACTTCTTCGCCACCAGAGAAGAATGCTCTTTTCTAAAAACCTCTAATTCCTCCAGAAATCCCCATTTCTCCATCAACCAGGGAATCCGTTGTGTACCATTCATTTTCTTAAAAAAAACCTTTTCAGAAGGATCGAGTGTTGACTCGATTTGGCGAAGGCCATCTTCATCAGAAGAAAAGACCCGAGCAACTTCATATGCAATCAGTCCAATATTCGCCTTTCGATTGTTTTGGAAGGAATTTTGAATTAAAACGACCTTGATGGCAAACCCTCTTTTTGAAGCCTTGGGTTCTTGGGTCCCTGTTGGCTGAGTTGGACTTTTTGTTCTGACTCTTTCTCCCTGTATCAAATCGAGGGTGGCGGAGGAGATAGGAATAGTCAGAGACGTGGAGAAGATCTCTTGTGGAATTTCATAAAATAATAGAAGATTACGGAAGAGGATCTCTCCAAATGACGAATTGTAAATTCTATTTAAAGCCTCCAGCAAACAGGATCCAACCTCATTTGAAATGATGATGGACAGATCGATGATCTGAGCGATCATATTCTGCTTTTGCAGTTCATCCTCAGCTCTCTTCTCTTCGGCCGCCTGTTTGGCATAACGCAGGCAATCCCGAACCTCCTCACAGGTCCGGCATTCGGGCTTTGCATCGGTCCTGGTCAGCCCGTCTTTAAGGGTGACCTCTTGAATTGAACCAAAACAGTCCTTTCTTTCCACTAAATCTCCCCTCTCTGTAAAACGATTCTTTTTCTTAACCGGTCTCCCGATTAATCCTTTTTATGCCTAAACATCCAGACCAATCCGATGACGATCAGAAGAACAGGTAGGAAATAGACCTTGACCACACCGGGAACGGAAATATGAATCGAGTAATACTTTCCACCCAGGATCAAGATTCCGATAATGGTTGTCACCCATGCGGCAACAGACTTCCGGTTTCGAAAAAGGCCTCCCACTCCAAGTGCGATGACGACCCAGGGCCATCCTTCTCTTAAGCCATACCCTGTTCCCATCCGATCCAGGAAGATCAACACCCCAATCACAATCAGAGCCAATCCCAACCCCATCTCCTACCTCCTTCCCGATGGATACATCCTCCTATCATGTTTGGTTATTCGCAGCTCATCCTTTCTCACTTAATCACAAACCTATCCCGAACCTGTCCTTCCAGATCCACAACTTCTCCTTCTATCCGGTCGGTCTGGATGGAAACCCAGACATAATGATGATAGCCTCCCCTCTCTTTAAAGGGATGGAGAGGAGCCCCCCCACCGCCTGAAATAATATAAAGGATGCCATCCTTCTCCCTTCGATCATACCGGTGATCGTCTCCCGCAAAGACAGCATTTATCTTCGCATTCACAAAGAACTGATGGAGTTGATCTCGATCAGAGGGATATTTATCCATCGTGCTTCCTCTTTTAAAACTATCCGCAGGAAGAAATAAAGGGCGGTGAAGAAATGCCAGTTTAAAGGTAGAGCTCGATGATTCCATAATTTCCTTGAGCCAATGCCACTGATCATCCGAAATCCTCCCCTTCCCTTTTTCTGAATTTAAGATGACGAAAAACCCTTGCCCTGCCTTGAACGAATAGTGAGCCTTACCTTTCGGAAGAAAAAACTGTTTGTTATACATCTCCTCTCCTCGGGAGGTCATACCCACATCATGGTTTCCTGCGACGGGGAAGAATGGGACGCTGATCGGTTGTGAGAGATTAAAAAATTGGTGCCACTCTTTTTCACTGGGTTTGGTGACCATGTCGCCCAGGTGGATGATAAAATCCGGCTTCCGCTCAAGGATGCTCGCAAGCAGTCGGGGATAGACTTTTTCTCCATCCCGGCTATCCCCGACCACAGCAAACTGAAACGGAGAGACAACTAATTGGACACGCTCAATATTCCTGGACACTTCCCTGATCGATCCTGCATAAGAGTCAAAAGCAAAGAGGAGGAACAAAAGGGAGAAGATCAGCCCGAATCTCAATCTTTTTTTCTTGAAATAATCTCTTAAATTTTTCATAATAGCCAAAGACATTGATATATATTTCCAATACCTCATCTTCCGAAAAAAGGCAACCGATCGCATTGCCTTAAGAGAAGGAGTTTTTATGGATCCCAAATTGGTCAGACAGTTCATCACTTTTATGGTCCTCCTCTTTGGGTGGACGATCGTCTTTCTGCTTGCAGGACCGAAATAATTTCATTGAAACATCACCCCTTCCTATTTTAAACCCCGTTAGAAGAACTTCGCCCTTCTAATAGGAAGGCTCACACCCCGATAGAAGCTAAGCCTCACACGGGGCAAGCAGCGGGATTTTCTAACGGGGTAAACAGTGAGGCTTCAACCTTGCACTCAAATGGGGCAACTCGATGAAGGGGATTCTATTCTCTAAAAGGAGGCTTCTATGTTCAGAAAAGGATTTTTAGGGGTGTTAGCATTATCCCTTTTCTCCTTCCTCTTCTACCTCTCTTCTGCTCATTCCCAGAAAGGAACCATCTCTAAGGAAGAGGCATCCTGTTACCAATGCCATGAAGAGATTAAGTCACTTAAGGTGGAAAATAAGCATGGATCCCTCTCTTGTGCAAAATGCCACGGCAAACTGGCCAAACACCTCAAGGACCCAGAAAAACTTCCTGAAACAAACCTTGAACTCTCCCTCTGTGGTCAATGCCATGCCTCCCAGTACGAGACCTACATTTCTGTAAATCTAAAATCAAAGGCAAAGGTCGAGAAGGCCACGACCACAAGTCGGTCCCCTACCTTTGATAAGCTGATGACACCGCACGGTTTCACCAAAGGGCATGACGAGCCCAGGTCTCATATCTTCATGCTCACTGACCATTACCTGGTAGACCGGGCTTATGGTGGAAGATTTCAGCTAAAAAGCTGGAGGGATATTACCAAAGATGGGAAACTCTGGGATGTTGTTTAAGATACGGAGAAAGAGCTTCCCCAGACAGCTAAGGCCGCCAATACGGTTTGTATGACCTGCAAGACCACAGATACCATCCTGAAGTGGCCTTATATGGGCGATTCTCATCCGGCAACGGATTTAAAGAGGGCGGGAAATCCAGCTACCATTGACATGGCTAAGAAATACCTTAAAAACCCGATGGGGTGCATCCACTGTCATGATCCCCATGCAACCAAGCCAAGGGTGGTCAGGGATGCCCTGATTGAGGCTGTTGTGGATCGTAAAGAAGGAACCTATCCTTACAACAAAGATAAGAGCAGAGAGATTACCATGACCAAGATTGAATTCCAACGGGATGGTAAACCCTTCAGGGCCATTGGACTCCTCAGCAGAATGGATTCCAATCTCCTCTGCGCCCAGTGCCATGTGGAATATGCCTGTAACCCAGGATTTGACCCGAAGACAGGCGCAGCTATCGGAATGGATGATCGCAGGGCCAACTACTTCCCATGGGCCAATGCCCTCGATGTCCAGAAAAAATATGCGGAGGTTGAGCTCAAAGACTTCAGACACGCTGTTACAGGAGCCCCCCTGACCAAACTTCAGCATCCTGAAATGGAAACCTTCTGGGGAAGCAAACATGAAAAGGCTGGAGTGGAATGCAAGGATTGTCACATGCCGAGAGTGAAGGATAAGAAAGGGAAATCCTTCACCTTTCATGGACAACGAAGCGCAAGGTATACGCTCAGGGATACCTGTGTCCGTTGCCATCAATCATGGACCCAGGAAGAGGCAGAATATCAGGTCGAGTCAATCCAGAATTATATTCGCGGAAAGATGAGAAAGGCTGAGTACTGGCTGGGACAGCTCATTGAAACCTATACCCGGGCCAAAGATCTAGGAGTGGGCGAAGAAAAACTGAAAGAGATCTGGCCATACCATGACAAGGCTCACATCTTATGGGAATGGTGGACCGCTGAAAATAGCGATGGATTTCACAACCCCCAGATGGCAAGAGAATCTCTGGCCCAATCCATTAACGCCTCACAAGATGGGATTAAGGTTCTGGAAAAAGCCATCGAAGAGAAAAAGAAGTAATCACCTAACCCCTTCCTCCCCCTTGAGAGACTGTGTCACAATGGGGAGGGGGAGGGGCGATTATACGTTAAACTTGATCTGATCTCGATATAAAACGTTCTTTGAAAACTGAATAGAGATAGACGGTCGTAATAGCTCCACTGAGAAAGCTCTTTCTCCTCTTTCGAACCCAGCACGG
>VGSD01000094.1 GCA_016875155.1 Deltaproteobacteria bacterium
CTTTTCCGAAACCGGAGATATTCTGGTTATCAAAATACATTTATGAACGGCGGTATGTCCGCATCCACCCAGATGGAAGAATCGAAGGGGGACTCGCAAGGTTTGTCTCCTCACTGGTAGATTTTTCCTTTATCCGTTCCCTGGTCGCGCATAAGTACGCCCTGGTTGGGATTGCCTATGATCCCGTCGGTCTTTTTCTTCTGGATCTCTTCCGCCATATTGAAAAATATTCCGACATGAAGACCTTCGTGGAGGTGATCCGGGACTGGGAGCGGGGAAAACATTACCGCCTTTACGCCGGGATCAGCTTTGAAAACATCCCCTGCGAAGCCACCTTCACCAACTTCAAGGAAAGATTGGGAGAAGATCTTTACAACCGCATCTTTCATGTCCTGGTGGAAATTGCCGAACTGTTGGGGTTTATCTCCTATAAGATCATCGCCACCGATGGGACCCTCTTTCGCACCCATGCCCAGTACAAGGGCTGCACCTGGTTTGAAAAAGAGTGCAACTGTGTTGAATTCATCGGCATTATCGATAACATTCGCAAAAGGGTTCTCTACCGCCTGAACTCTCCGGACAGGAATTCCCTTTTTAAAGAAATTGGGGGCGTCCGCCAAAACTGATTCCTTCTCCTTTCGCTGTCCCAGAATGCCTTATGACCTCGATGCGAGAATTGGCGTCAGGAGAAACCCCAAAAATCCCGACCGTATCGAGAAGGTCTTCGGATTCAATGCCATTATCGACACCGCCATCGAATTGGACCTGGGAATAGAACTCCCCGTGGCCTGCACCACCATCGCCGGCAACGGCGAAGAAGGCAGACACTTTATCACGAACAAAAACCAGATCCTGGACCATCACGGCAAATCCTCAAAAATCCACATCGCCGATGCCAAATACGATGAAATCAACAATTATAATTTCTCCCGCGACCACAGCGTCATCCCCGTCATCGATTATAATGTCCGTTCAGAAAACGCCTCCCCGGAAAACCTCAAAGAAAGAGGCTATGACCAGAAGGGCTGGCCTTATGCTCCATGTGGAATCCTTACCCATCCCAACGGCTTCGATCATCCATGTAAAAGAGCTTCCTTCTCCTGCCGGCGTCAGTGCGTCCATTCAAAAGATCTGCAAATCCGCGAGCATGCCGAAACATGCAAGCACTGGATCAACTATCACGGATACACCCGACACATGTCCATCAACGACTTCCCCAGGCTCATTTGCGAAATCATCCGCGGCACCGACAGGTATCAAAAGATCAAGGCCCTCCGTTCCGCTTCCGAAAGAACCAACTCCGCAGCCAAAGAAGATCTCTGCATCCTGGACAAACCCAAAATCCGGGGGCTGAAAAATGCAGGCATCCTCGCACAAACAGCCGTCATCACCTTACTCCTGAAGCGCATCATCTTCTTCATCGTCAAAGTCATCACGGCCATATATAAGCCCATCAAAAACAAACCTTTAGTTAAACCTTGCCTCCAGGGACTGGTCGTGCCCAAGTTCATCCTCAACATTATCCAGCGGGAGTAGCCGCTCGGTGGGGCGCCTGCCGATACGAAACATTCTCTCCTGAAGCAAAACATACGGATTCTCCTTGCCTTTTGCCAACCTGACCGCGAATCCTCCGCCCGTTCCATTCCAAAATTCTTCCCTCACCAGAGCCGATCAGCTATAAACCCCTCTCAATCTCGCCGCCACATCACCTCGACAGCTCTTCAGGGCCAGCGGCCAACCGAAAACGCTTCATCGTGCAAGGCCTCTTAAATCGCCTCCCCTGTACCGGTAATCCGGTTATTTATCGACCGCTCTGTGCCGGCCGTTTTTTTCTAAGTCGACCCAACCCCTCCCGAAGTAGGGGGTAGAGGAGCGACAGGGTCGCCAACGACAGAACCACAAAGGCCAGGGTATCCGTATAGAAGACGCTGTATCCCCCCATGATGACGCCGCGACGGAAATTGTATTCGATCAGTTTCCCCAGGACGATGCCCAGAACGACGGGCGCCGGGGGATAACCATAGCGCTTGAGGATCCAGCCCAGCACGCCGAAGCCGATGCTCTGCATCATTAATCGATTTTAATGAACTTTCAAAGGCCTCCATATTATTCTTTAAATATGCCTCAAAACCGCTTTTGCACAGCAATCCCGATTCGCTGGCCTGGTCTAAGAAGTCGTCTACCTGCTTTTCGATTCCTATCTTTCTTTTCAGGATGTTAACCGTCATTGCTTTATCCTCTTATCTAAGCTTTTTTCTAACTTCGTACGTTGATAAAGATGGTGATTAACCTTGTCTGCCTTTTTTGAGCCGACCCCAGCCTGCTCTAATCAGCGGATATGACAGTGATAGCATTGCCAACAATAAAACGATAAAAGCAAGTCTATCTGTGAAGAATACGGCGTACCCCCCCATGATGACCCCGCGTCTAAAACTATATTCTATCAATTTCCCTAACACAATGCCTAGAACGACCGGTGCCGGAGGATACCCATACCGTTTAAGAATCCATCCTACGATGCCAAATCCGATACAGGATCCCACATCGAATAGTGAATTGTTCACAGAATAGGTGCCAATCATTGCCACCACCAATATAAAGGGATACAACACAGCATCCGACACAGAGACCACTTTGATGAAGGCCCGGTTGCCATACAGCCCGATAAGAAGGACGAGGATATTGGCGACAACAAGGGAAGCAAAAATCCCATAGACGATACCAGGATGATCCCTGAAAAGAAGGGGACCTGGAACCAGGTCATGGAGAATGAATGCGCCTATCAGGACAGCATCTGTAGCGCTTCCAGGAATACCTAAGGCTAAAAGAGGGATCAAAGCTCCTCCCACCGAGCTGCTGTTAGCTGCTTCGGAGGCAGCAACTCCTTCCAGAGCGCCTTTGCCGAACTTCTCGGGTGTCTTGCTTACCCGTTTGGCCATATCGTAGCTGATGAACGATGCAATGGTAGCCCCTGCTCCGGGGAAGATACCGATGATGGTACCGACAATGGAAGACCGTAATATGGTTCCCTTTATTTTCCAGAACTCCTCTAAAGAGGGCAGCTTGCTGTCAATCTTCTCCAGTGTTCGGTCCAATCCCGTCCACTTCTCCACCTTCTCAAAAACTACGCTCACAGCAAAAAGGCCCATCAGAGCCGGGATCAAAGCGAAACCGTCATAGAGCAGGTCAGAGCCAAAGGTAAACCGGTAAATGCCAGCGATAGGGTCGAGACCAATGGTTTTGATCAAGAGGCCGATCAGAACGGCGACAACGGCCTTTAAAACATTACCGCCGCCCAATGAGGCTACGGTCGCCAAACCGAATATTGCTAAACCGAAGTAAGCCGCAGGAGAGAACTTGAGGGCTGCCCGGGCAAGAGGCACACAGAAGAAAATGAGAATGATAGCGCCAAAGGCCCCGCCCAAACAGGAACCCACGAGAGCAGTGCCCAGTCCTTTGCCTGCCTTTCCTTGTTGGGTGAGGGGGTATCCGTCAAAGCATGTCGCTGCTGCTGCAGGGGTCCCCGGTGTATTGATCAGCACGGCAGTGATCGAGCCGCCATAATTCGCTGCCTGGTAAATAGCAATGAGCAGGATTAAAGCCAATCTGGCGTCCATGGTGAAGCTGAAGGGAACCAGTAGGGCCACAGCGGTTGAAGGAGATATCCCGGGCATGGCCCCGCCCAGAATCCCCAAAATAACTCCAGCCACCATCGTGAGTATAGTTTGCCAGTCTAACAAGGAGACGAATGCCGCCCCTAAATTGCCAAATAGTTCCATGATTCCCCCACGTGTCCCTCTTATATCTCTCAGATTTGCGTAAAGATATTAAGGATTGCTAATCGTTATAGGCCATTTCTATGTTGATTAGAATAAACCCTCAAAAAAACCAAGAGGAAGCTGGATATAGAGAAGCTTATAGAACACCAGGTAGGAAAAAAGTATCCAGCCTCCTGCGATGAAATAAATGAGTAACTTCTTACGATACGAGAGCATATTTAATAACAGAACGATGAAAAGAAAAGTGCTCAGGAAATAACCAATGTACGAGATTGCTAAAAAGTAACTGATGAGGGTAACCATCACCAGGGCTAACAAACCAGTCCGTTTAATCCTGGGAACAACCTCATCCTTACCACGAAGGATTTGTCCTAAAATGATGCTGGACAGGACCAGGATCAGGAAAATCCACAATCTTGGAATCGCCGCTGGCCCTGCCTCTTCTTCACCAGAGAAACGAAAAGTAATAGCCAGAAACACTAAAGACAGGGCGATCAGACAACAGGGGATGAGGATATTGCCCAGATGTTGTCTCATCCCTGAAAAACGGACTAATATTCCAATGCCAACAAGAACTGCCAACGCTCCCATGGCAAACAATATTGGACTCATACCGGCCTATCCCCTTACTGAAGATTTTGAGAGACCAGATCGATATTACGCTCTCTCAATTTTTTGATGATCAAATTCTTAGATCGACAGGTTTCACTTAACTTCCGCCGTAAGCGGCGACTCACGATGCGTGATTACTTGGGCTTGGCGGCGCCAAGCTCTTTGAGAATCTCAGCGAAATCCTTGAAGTCTTCTTTAACGATTTCTTTGAACTTATCCTCCTTATAGAAGACCGGATCAGCACCTTCTTCATCAATATATTTCCGCCAGGTGGGATCATTGGTCACCTTCGTAATTAAATCGTGATAAAATTTCCGGGCCTCTTCCGGAATACCTTTTTTGATTGCAAACCCACGCCACATGATCTCATCATCCAGGCCGCGAATCCCAAGTTCTTTGAATGTCGGTATATTAGCCCAGACACCACCCAGCCGTTTAGGGGCTGATATGACCACATTTTCCAGGTCCGGCCTTCCGGACACATCCCCCGGATTTCCTACGTAGACAACCCCGTGACCACCCATCAGGGCTACCATGGCCTCTTCACCGCTTTCAAAGGGAACCCATTTGGCTTGAATCCCTAAAGCCCGCCACGTCTTCATTGCCATAATGTGATCGTTTCCGCCTTTGGCCGGTCCAACCCAAATCTGAGCGCCTTTTTTGGCCTTGGCGTCGGCGATAATTTGATCGAGTGTGCGAATTGGTGAATTCTTATTGACGATGAGGCTCTCCGGATCAGATACCAGCATGGCGAGCCATTCCAGATCATCGATTTTTATTTTAGCATCAGCCTCAGCAAACTTTGCAATGACGGATTTGGTCATGTAGGCCAGGTTATAGCCATCAGCCTTTCCTGAAACAATATATTGCATGGCCGTAAGACCACCTGCCCCTGGCTTGTTGACTACAACAAATTGAGCATCGGTATATTGAGATGCGATTTTTACAAACCTTCTTGCAAAGACATCCCCTGCTCCGCCGGGCTTGAGATAAACAATCACATTGATAGGACGTTCAGGAAACTTGGCCTGGGCCGGACCGAACGATACAAGGATGAATCCTATTACAAGCAAACTGAATAATTTTTTCATAACACTTACCCCCTTTGATATTATTTAGTGTATGTCCATAAACTAACAGTTTCTCAAAAGGTCGTCATTCCGGCAAAAGCCGGAATCCAGTAATTTCAAGGCGTTCTGGATGCCGGATCAAGTCCGGCATGACGGAAAAGGCACATTTATAAACAGACTCTATTTATTTGTTTCCCTATGTATCAAAGACAGAGATATCGATGATCTCCTTTCCGATCGTCTGGGTTATCATTATTATGCCAAGAAGGATGGGGAGCCGTCGGAGTGGTCGAAGAAAAGGGCCAACCCACACGACAACAGAAAATAGTAAACTACTTGAAACTATTTCCATGTTGTCATTCCTGCGAAAGCAGGAATCCAGTTTGTATTGGTTCCCTGTTTTTACAGGGACGAGTCTGGATTCCCACTTTCGTGAGAATGACAGATGAGTAAACTATTTTAGAATCTGTACATCAACCTCGAAGCGATGAGCCACGGGTTATCCGGCTTTACATTTTTACTCCTCGTGCTGTCCCAGTATTCCAGAGCATCTCCAGCGATGAGGTAGCCAAGACCAACATCAAACGAAAGGTTCTTATAAATTTTGATCTCATTGAGGAGGCCAAATTCAAAGCCAATGGTCTTATCATCCCTCAAATTGGCAGATCCATACGGAGCCTTTCTGGCTGTGCCGACAGTGTTTCCGTTTTTTGTGGTATCCCCGATATACATCCCCTGTAAAGTGGCTTTATACCATGGGGCCAATTTGGCACTGGCATATAATTTGAGCATCCAGGTTCCACCGATGTCACCTCTATGCACCCGATCCGATTTATCTGTATAATACCCCGGATCTCTTGCGAGGTATGGTTTATCATAGAATACCATGCCTTCAGCAAAGTTACGATGTTGCTCAGTGCCTGGTGGTACGACATAAGAGCCGACCTTGGTGGTTATATTCCCATAAGGAGTAGTGGATCCAGGATAACCGGTGGCGCTCGTCTTCTTTTGGTCTGATCCTGAGGCATACATCCCAACTAATCCAAAGTTGAACTTCTCCCATGGGTAGTCAACCTTGAGCTTCGTTGCCCACCCACGGTAATCAACGTCTTTTACTCCTGGAACAAACCTTCTCTCAACGGTACCCCGGTCATGGACGAGGTCAAGGTTGAGGGTCACAGGACCTGCCTTCCCATCCAGATAGGCTCCAATCCACCACATATCTGCACTGTAGAGAGGCGTTCCGTCTGCCAATGGATAAGAGTTCATATTGTAATAAAGGCCATAACCACCGAGAGTGAATCTATCGACTTTGGCAATTACATGGAGACCATAGACATCTACATCGTCTGATGCATAATCTTTATTCTCCAATGCCTTGAACCATAATGGAGCAATAGTTACGGGGTCAATCTTGACACCGGCTGTAATCCCCATGCCATCGGTAACGACTAACATGGCCGGCCGGACACCGAGGGGTTGGAGACCCACCCTCACAGTCATGGGGGCTGGTATTCCGAAGTAGGGAACGCCAAAATCGATGTAGACGTTCTTGATTTCGAGGGCTGCTCGGTCAGCAGACCAGTAACCCATCTTGTTACGGCCATCTCCAGTTTCACCCCATCGGCTGGAGTCCATCTCAAAGAAGATGGTTCCACTCAATTCTTTTCCCATTTTGGCATCGAATTTGAGCCTGGCTCGGCTATTCATATATGCGACATACCTATCAAATCCCGCTCCTCCGGGCCGATAGGTAGATCCGGGAGGACCGTATATACCATCCGAGCCTGTTGTGCTTATATTCTTGAAATAGAAGGATTGTATATCAAGGGATCCTGATGCCTTGAAATCTAATTTTGGTTCTTCTTTTTTAACTTGAGCAAATACAGTGGTTCCAAAAGCAAGAATCAATAACCCAACTAAACTCAGAGCAATAATCTTTTTCGTCTCCATCTTTTTTCTCTTCATCTCTTTCCCCCCTTCAATGGTTTGAGTTTGCAACGAATGAATTTTCAGCTAACCCTATTTACAAAGACGAAACGTTAATAGGATTTCTCACCCCCCTATTTTCCGAAATAGACCTTAAAGTACTGCTCTGTCTTCGAAACCTGTTCTGCCTTCAGAAGTCCTGCGTTCTTTAGAAACGCTTCGACCTCGGCGCCCAACTTGTCCAGTTCCGCCCTGTCCCTCACCTCCCCGGTGAAGGCAAGTTCAACGAGCGCCCTATTCGTGGGTGGGAAGAACCAGACCGCCAGGTCCGCCTCTTTGAGCTTCCGGGCCAACGGGTGCTTCAACGTGACGTCGAAGCTGTACATGGTCGCCACCCCGGGGATCTCTAGTCCCGTGCCATCCTTCACAACAGGCCATATCTGTTCAAAGAGGGCCGGGCACTTACTCTTCATGAACCCCAAGAGACCTTGAATCGTCATCTTGGACGGGCTCACGTCGAACTCCTCCTTCTTGAACTTGATGTCGGAGGAAATGGAATACTCGGGCAGTGCAAAATAATCGATCTCGTACTTCTTCAAACTGCACCTCTCCAAATCGGTCACAACCGCCGGTGACAGACCCCTCGCTTTAACGGTGATCGACCCCTCCCGCACCCGGAGGATCAGATTGTTCTTTTCAAGGATGCGGGCTCGTGAGTCGATATAGATTCCTTTCCTGGATTTGGATGCGGGCCCGACGTCGCAGAGGGGTTTCAGTGGCTCGATGATTGCGGCGGGCAAGCCTTTTGCCAAATCCTTTTCCGTGAGATTGCCTTCCTCGATCATGAAATGATACTCTATCGTCTGATCCTGCTGAGCAAAGCTTTCGGCGGCGGCGTTCTTCGCCCAAGCTTGAGGGGTGAATCCGGTGGCAACGACAAGGGCCGCAGCCAACAGCAACAATCCCTTCCCACCGTATTTCATCATCCGTTATCCTTTCTCTCTCACATAGTGTCTCGTCTCAGAAATACATTGAAGGCCAACGTTCTCAGGAAACACCTTAAGCCATTTCCATATCTTTTGGCATCATGGCGGCATGCACCCCAGGCATGTCCCACGCAGACTACTCCATACCTACAATACGCTTTGCCGCTTTCAGATAGTTCATGTTGGGCATGGCGGCGATGCCCAATTCCTCGATGACCTGACGCATGCCTGCGTAATCTTCGCTCTCGCAGCAGGCGGACTCGACCAAAGCCCCGTTGAACCAGACCTGCGCATACTCG
>VGSD01000095.1 GCA_016875155.1 Deltaproteobacteria bacterium
GCAGATCCGAGAGGCCCCCACAACCTTGCCCTCAGCATCTTTTAAAGGAGAGATCGTCATGCTTGTGATGATCTCCTTTCCCTCTTTTGTCTTCCTTTTGACCTCAACATTCGGGATGGCCTCTCCCTCTTTTACCCTCGCCATCAATTCACTCAGCAATCTCTCTTCTTCCACTTTAAGGCTTTCATCCACGGGGAAGAGAAAATCGGATAGCCTTTTGCCCAGCACCTCCTCCTTCCGATATCCATAAATCCGTTCTGCCCCCTCATTCCAGTAAAGAATCTTCCCTTCGAAGTTCACCACGGAAATGGCATCTCCCGCCCTATCCACTATCGATTCAAGAAAGTTCTTTGTCTCAATCAGTTCCTTCTGGAGCCTCACCTTTTCGACCATCAGGGAGTAACCTTCAATGGCGCGATTGACGACAAAAGGAAAGGCTTTGGCACATTCCGCAGATCGGTTGATATAGTCGAAAACCCCCTCTTTCATGGCCTGGATGGACATCTTCGGATCTCCCTTGGCCGTGATGAAGACAGTGGGAATCCCGATCCCCATCTGATTAAATTTCCGAAGCCAGTCTAGCCCCTCTCCATCAGGAAGCGAATGATCCAGAAGCAGGATGTTAAACTCGTCTTCCTGTAGTTTTTTCAAACAGGCTCCTCCGGACGAAACCTTTTCAATGAGGTATTCCCCTCCCGATTCCCTCAGCGAATCCTCGATCATATTCGTAAAGGAAAAATCCTCTTCCGCAATTAAAATCCGAATCTGCCGGGTCAAATGAACCTCCTTGGGTAGAATTTGTTTTCTATGTGCACCATACAAATTAATCAGCAAACAATTCATGATCTCCCTCTCCCTCGGTGGGAGAGGGCTGGGGAGAGAGGGAGAAGTCGCCATATTCACCCCCACCTCAATCCTCCCCCATCAAGGGGGAGGATAATATTTAATCCATTTTCATCCTTCGGGCATAATGATCCACTATTAGAGATTGCTAAGTCCATCGATTCATAAATTCGATAACGAATTCATCTACTCAGGACTTAGTGCTGAGTGAGCATTTCCTTTGCTTTTCAGTTTTAAGAATACGTGACCGTATTTACGAATCGAAGCACTAAGTATTTTAAAAAAAAGAATACCTCATTTTGTCCTGGTTGACAATCTCTCATCTATCTTTTTAATATTGATTTTATGAAGGCGCTGATTCTCATTCTGATTCTCCTTTTAGCCAGCCTTGCTTCCAGCGAAACAATCATAGAATCACCCCATCAGGTCTGGAAGGTGGGGGAACGAAGATGGAGTGTCGAGGAAGAATCCAACTTTGCAAGATGGGTTGAATCTAATCTTACAGAAGACTTTTTCATCCGCCATAAGATCCCGGTTGACTGTGCGGATGTCCCTTATGCCGTCCGTTGGATTTATGCGAGGATTGCAGGACTTCCTGCTGCCGCGACCACCAAGGACAATAAACTCATCGGCCACTGGTCAACCAATTGGAAACACCTTCCCACACATACAGAGTGGCATAAAGACCTCCGTTTCCGAAAAGCCCTTTCCCATATGCTCTCAGAGACAACGACCCGGACACTTCCTCTCGACACCTACCCCATTCGAGTTGACCAGGAGTCAGTCACTCCTGGAACACCCTTTTTTGTTACCGAGTCCCATGCCGGAATCATTGGACGTGTCATCCTGGATGGAAGCAGTGCTCACCCTCTTCAGACCTGGGAGGCCACATCGCCTGCAAAGGTCCAAAAATTGACCGACAGGGACTTTCTGACCCCGAGGCCGGAGTCTACGGTCTATTCCGGCCTGGCTAAATTTCGTTGGCAAATTTTCAAAAATGGAAGGTGGGAATACCTGCCCACGATCGAGCATCCTTTCTATTCGTTGGAACAATATTCCTCGAATTTTTATGAAGGCAGTTCTGATTTTGTTGAGGCAGTTGCAAGAAGAATTGATCCAAAGGACTATGATCCTTTGGAAAAACTGGAAAAGGTGCTCGATACCACTCTTCGCTATCTCATGGTGAGGGTCCCTGTGGTTCAGGCAGGATATGAGCGATGCCGTAAGGGAGGCTGCCAGGAAGGATCGGCACTCTGGGAGATTCATAGCACTCCCGGCAGGGATGGTAGAATCATTCTTCTGATGGATCACCTCCGTCAGATCATCGAGACGAATCATCTCGATCGAGAGGCAGTGAAAAAGAAGATGGAGGCGATTTTCATCCCGATTCATCAAGGACAATCCGTCACCTTCTATCATCTTTATCAGAACCACCTCTGGCTCTCCCCTCATCCGGGGGATTCCATTGAAGCCCGATGGGGCCTTAAAAAATGCGAAATGATCTTCTCCCAGATTCGGACTACCCAAAATGCCATCACCTTTATTGAGCGAACCTACCGAAAAAAGGATCCCAAATATGCTGATTTTACCATCGGCCAGCAGCAAGAGATTCTGAGAAGGCTTATGGAAGAATGGATTAAATCAGATTGCAAGGAGCCCGCTTTCCCCAAGAAAAAAGTAGGGAGATAAGGAGATGGGGTGATGGGGTGATAAATCGAATGCGGATTGCGGATTTCGGAATATCGTACGTTGACTATCTGACGATATGACGATTGGATAATGAGACTATTTACAGAAAACATTTGGCGATGTCGACGTGGTATTTATTGGGGTCCAGCGTCTTCGCAATGCTCCGCTTGAAGCCGCCTCCTCCGTTCCTCTCGGTGAGGTCAACCAGTTCCTTCTTCCCCTTCCCCCGCTTATCCCTCTCCACTAGGATGATCTGAGGACGCTCAATCCACTGGGGGTCCGGATTGGGTTTGAACACAATTCCCATTTCATGAGTATCGAGGAGGACCAGAGAACCGATCGGATAAACGCCCACCAGGCCAATAAACATTTTGAGGAGAATGGGGTCAAAATAGACATCCCGGTCTTTGAGCATGACCGCGAGGGCCTGCTCCGGTGTAAGGGGAACTTTCTTATAGATTCTTGGGGTGGTCATGGCATCATAGGCATCTGCAACCTGAATGATCCGGCCGAAGAGGCTCACCCTCTTTTTGTGAAAGAGCTTGGGATATCCCGAAAGGTCGTTCTTCAGGTGATGATCGAAGATCCCGACCACCATCTTCGGATTGACCTCGCCCAATTGCTTCAGATTGAGGACGATCTCCACTCCAGTGAGGGGATGTTTCTTCATCTGACCCCATTCTTCATCGCTGAGGGTGGAGGGTTTGTTCAGAACCTCAAGCGGGATTTTGGATTTACCAATATCATGAAGCATGGCCGTGATCCCCAGCTCACTCAGGACACCCCTGGAGAATCCCAGTCGCCTTCCCATGGCCAGAGAATAGATGGACACATTGACCGAGTGGTTAAAGGTATATTCATCATAATTCTTGATCGTCGTCATCCCAAGGAGGATGGATTCATCCTCCATGATGAGGTGGACGGCTTTCCGAACCAGACGCTTCAATTTCCTCACATCGGCATGCTGTTTTCCCTTGATTTGAGTGATGACTTCCTTGACTGTGCCGATGGTTTCGAAAAATACCTTTTTGCCAACTTCTCGTGAATCCTCTTTCTCCAGAGCAAAAGCCCCCTCTTCTTTTTCGGAAACTTCCAGAGGACTCACCTCAATCGAGGAGATATTTCGTTCCTTTAATTTTTCATTAAAGAGAGAGGCATTTTCTTCTTTCCCCTCTTCCAACCCCATCAGAAGATAGATAAACTCCCTCAAGGTTTCTTCATCCAGAACCTCTTTATAGAGGACCTCTCCGATGAACCGTTTCTTCCACTGGGTCAGGAGGTACTTAAAACTGGTAAACCCTTCCACAGAATAACGGAGTCTCTGTTCATTGAGAAAAATGTCATCCCCAACGATTTTGATGCGAATGCTGCCATCTCTCTTGACAAAGGTGTTGATTGCATGAAGGGACTCCTGTATGAATTGCTGAAGGGCCACATTCTTTGAATCGTAGATCTGGGAAATCCTCATCAATACATGAAATTTAGTGACGAGGTTGTTTCCCAATTTTGACAGTTCGGAATCCATCGTCTCTGACAGTCTGGGGGGCACCTTTGGGGATTGAACCGCTAATTCCATCATCTTCGCCTTTCTTCTATTTAAAGTCTGTCCATAAACTAATTGTTTCAAGAAAGGTGTCATTTCCCGCTAAGGCGGGGAATCTAGTTTTTTCAAATCCTTCTGGATGCCCCGATTTAATCGGGGCATGACGGCAAAAGGAGTTTTTGGACAGACACTATGTTAATGGATTGACCGTTCGATGTGCTTCATTCTATCCTTGCCCTTCGGGGAATCGGACCTTTCTTCCGTACCAAACATCTTAAGGGCGTTGCGAGCACAGAGCCGCATCTCATCCCACTTTCCCCTCTGGAACCAACTCTTCTTCTGAGCGATTTTCTTTAAAACCGGGATCGCCTCTTGCGATCCAGTCTCGCCTAGGGCTTTAAAAAAAGCGGCCTTTTCCTCATAATCCCTCTTGAAAAAGTCTTCGGAGAGGATAACCCCGATCAGTGGTTTGGCTGCCTCCCCCTTGGCAACTTTGGCAAAAATGAGTGAGGCCTTCGCCCTCATCTCCGGCAGGGGATCTTTCAATAATTTCTGGATCAGATCCTTTCCCTGCCCATTGAATTTTTTGAGAACCTGGAGGGTCTCTTCTCTCACCTTCAGATCCTGGTGGACGACGAGGTTCCCCAGGTATTTTACGGTGGAGGGATGCCCGACCTTTCCCAACACATAGAGGATGTGACAGATCAGGAACGGATTGGGATCGGCTAAAAATTTGATAAGGGGTTTGATTTCATCCCGGGAGAGATCAGCCACGATGTCACAGACAGATTTTCTCCACTTGCCGGATTCTATCTTTCCCAATAAGACACAGAGGGGTTCGATGGCTTTTGGGGTCAGGAGCCGGAGGTACTGGAGGATCGCCTCTGAACCCGCCTCACCCTCTCCTTTCATCGCCTCCCCTAACAGTTCGATCGAACGGGTGTCGGAGAAAGTATCAAGGATACGTCGGATGGCAAAAATCTGTTTGTCCTTTAAAACCATGGACTCCATGGTATCGTTTAGTTTCTTCAGAACCACTACCGCTTTCCTTATTTCTCTCTGTTCGAGGAAGACTCCGGTTGTCCTTTCGAAATAGGAGATCATATTCTCATAGGCATCCATATCTTCACCCAGATGAAGAAGAATCTCTACGAGGTTATCGGTCAGGAGATAGATATATCCCGGCTGATGTTCCTGGTCGATCTCCTCGTTGATCTCTTCGATCTCTACCGAGGTGAGCTGACACGCCTCGATCAAGGATTGTCCAGGTGAGGGATTGAGCACCTGTTTTAAGCCCTCAACGGCAAGCGCTGAGGTTTCTTGCTTTTCTTTCTCGGGAACAGTGTCGTCTAAGGACTCTTTCCCAAGACCTTTAAACTCCAATCGTTCGATAAAATCTTGCTCTGTGGCTGGAACGTATTGACTCCCGCTCTCCAAAAACTCATCTACGGTTCCGAAAGTGATATGCGAAAAATCTTTTTCCCAGAGGAGCGTCACGAGATCGTCTTCGAGGCGATTGACGGACTCACTCCTTCTCACAACGTGAAGGAAATCCACTATCTCCTTGAGTTCCAATCCTCTGAAAAATTTTATTTCACGAATCCCATCCTTAAAAAAGAAGAACGCCAGGCTCTCCTTGACATCCGGGTTTTCATAAACGACCTTCCCTTTATAGAAAAGCCGGTGTTCTCCCACCAGGAGCGGAAAAGAATCAAACTCTTCAAAATAGTTGTCAAAATCCTTTTTCAACCGCTCCATAAATTTCAAAAGGATCGGGTGATTGGCTTCATAGATCCGGAAGGCCTTTACCGTCTGGAGAAAAGTCTGGATCAGCGCCCGCGTGCACCTGACGGACTTCTCTTCAGACATCTCCTCCTGACCTTTTGATTTTCCCGCGAATTGGGTTGCTTTCTTCTCCATAACTCGCTTATCCCGTCACGCCGCCTGAGATATTTCCCCCTTCAGGAACCGGTCCAATTCTGACCTGAGCACCTTCCATCCCTTCCCGGCTTTTGCTCCTTTAATTTTTCCAATATAGAGATATTTCAGGAAGGTGGGTCTCGAGATACGCAAGTACTGACAGGCTTCTTGGGTTGTCATCACATCGTTTTCTTTTAACATCCTTTTCCACCTTTTATATAGGATTTGATAGGAATTGGCTGCATTTTCCATACCAAATCTTTTAATATTGTCCAACTTAATGATATTAAACATGATTTTAAGAAATCATTCTCAAACAAGTTCAGGTGATGTGACGTTTCTTGAACACCTGTTGAAAAAAATCTTCCCGACCCAGATAAAATTAGGGATTCATTCAACGGTAACGGTTAGGAGGCTCGTATCGTTAAATTGACATTTACGTTTGCCGTTGTCGAAACTTGTATCGAGGCTTGTTTGTCGAAACTAGAGGCTCGATTTTTTTCGGGAACCGAGCTTCGTACTTCTAACTTCCCCGGCCCGCCCAATCAATAGGCCGGGGCGGGCGATACGAGCATCGTCACCCATAACCGATTGACCCTGACCGAAACGCCTACCTGCGCGAAGCCGCTTTGGCGGAGGCAGGGGCTTCGTTACCTTACCCTTAACCTAAAAACTAATTTCCCTATTGTCCCCGCAAAATGGAATCAGTTAAAATCCACACATTTGAAGGGTTCAACTCAAGTTCATCGTCCATCGTTCATTGTTTAAAAGGAGACCACCATGGAAAAACAATCTGTTAAAAACAGGATTGTGAATATCATCAAAGCCCTTTCGAAAGATATTTCGGATTCAACCATCGCCCTCAAATTTTCAAGCCCCTTTGAACTTCTCATTGCCACTATCCTTTCTGCCCAATGCACCGACGTCAGGGTAAATGAGGTGACCAAAAACCTGTTTAAAAGGTATCGTTCCGCAAAAGAATATGCGGAGGTGGATATCAAAAGATTAGAAGATGACATTCGACCAACCGGATTCTATCGAAATAAAGCAAAGTCAATCCAGAAATGTTGTAACAATTTAATGGAACGATTTGACGGAGGGGTTCCAAAAACCTTAGAAGAGTTGGTGACGCTACCAGGGGTTGGCCGGAAAACCGCCAACGTTGTCCTAGGAAATGCTTTCGGGATTCCGGGAATCGTTGTTGACACCCATGTCCACAGAGTGAGTCAGAGGATCGGTTTGACGAAAAATGACGATCCCGTTAAGATTGAATTCGATCTGATGAAGATCGTGCCTCAGGGAGAATGGACCCACTTCTCCAATCTCCTTGTCTGGCATGGCCGGAAAACCTGCGCAGCCAGAAAGCCTCTCTGTAACCAATGTAGTATTTTAAAATGGTGTGATTATGGAGACAAAATAAAAACATAAATCCGAAGCATGAAATCCGAATTAATGGACTCGTAAAAGGCCTATTGAGTCCAGGTTTCGTCATTCCGGCGAAAGCCGGAATCCAGTATTTTCAGTCGGTTAATAATTTCCTGGACTCTGGTCGTTGCGACTCGAAACCGAGTTTTCACCGGAGTGACGACTCTTCATCAGTTCATCAACATTTGGATTTTGTGATTGTTTGGGATTTTGATATTCGAATTTCGGATTTAGTGATCCTATGATTCTTCCAAAACACACTCAGGATAAATTGTTTTTGATGGAAGAGGTGATCAATTTCCCCACCTCACTTCTGAATCACCGAAACTATCACTGGGAAAACCTCCCTATGGTTCCCTATTCCGATTTAACAGGAGCAGTCTCCTCCCTTGTCGAGAAGGGTCGAAAAGTGATGATTGTTACTGGCTTTTATATCCCTGCTGGAGAACCTCCGGCCACGGAGACCGATGGCCCTCCAGGCGCCCTTATCCTGGCCGAGGGACTGAAATACTTAGGCATGGACGTCTCCCTTCTCTCCGATGAATATACTCTTCCAACATTAAAGGCAGGTCTGAAGATTCTTAACCTTTCTGAAAAAGATATTCCCCTCATCTGTTTTCCGCTGGAGCACTCTGACATGGAGAATGCCAACCCACTCTCAAACCGATTCATTGAGGAACTGTTTAATGGCCCATTAGGGGTGGACCTTTCTCATCTCATCTATATCGAACGGGTTGGGCCCAATCATACCCTTGAATCCTTTCTCGCTCAGAAACGAAAAGGGGCCCCGCCTATAAAAGAGTTTGAGTACGTCCTTCCCTTTTCCATAAGAAACCAGTGTTTCAACTCCCGCCTGGAGGATATTTCCAGGTTTACGGCAAAAACCCATCTCCTTCTCGAATACCAAAAGGAACAAAACCTCCCTGTTGAGACAATCGGAATCGGAGACCGGGGCAATGAGATCGGAGCAGGAAAAATTCCATGGGAGGTTTTCCAAGAAAACTCAATCACACATCGGGAGCCTGTCTTCTGCTGCCGGATGGAAACAGACTATTTCATCTCCTGTGGAGTCTCCAACTGGGGTGGATATGCATTGATGGCTGGGATTGCCCTAACTGTGGGGAAGGCAAGTCTGCTCGAAAAAATAACACCGGAACAGGAAAGAATGGTTCTGGACTATCTTATCCACCATGGCCCTGCG
>VGSD01000096.1 GCA_016875155.1 Deltaproteobacteria bacterium
AATAATAAGATCCGCGTCCTTCAGAGAAGGGCTTACGGTCTCCGGGATGAGGAATATCTCAGGCTCAAGATTCTAACTTGCATGCTCAAGGAGATATAATTTTACCCACTCACTTCCACGAAGACCCAAAATATTTAAACATGAATTTTAAATCTTTAAATCCGCAGTCCGCATTCTGCAATCCGCAATTTTTTAGAGGCCATTTTGGTTCATAAACTTGCCCTGGTAGCGGGCTTCTCCTTCGGTGCGTTGAAGGACAATCTGACATATCTTCACGCCGGGTTTCAAGACGAGAGGAAACGGAGCGAGGTTTCCGATTTCGAGCACCTGACGGTTATTGATCCCCGGTTGGACAAATCCTGCGGTCATATGAATGACCAATCCCATCCGAGCAAAACGGCTTCTTCCCTCGAGCCATCCGCAAATGGTTGAAGGCAATTTGATTCTTTCATAAGTAATTCCCAGAACCGTTTCCCCCGGCATCAGCGTAAAAGAATCTTTGACCTCCATGCGTTCTGTGAGTTCCTCCACTGAAATCCCATCCTCAACCACACAGGCATTCCGTAGCTTTTTGAAGACCCTGAACTCATTGCCTAACCGGAGGTCAATGGACCCCGGGCCAACGTGGTCTTTCTCAAATGGGTCAACTTCAATATTACCCTGACTAATCTCTCTCAGAATCTCTTCCTTTGTCAACACCCCCATAAATCACCTCAGCATAAAAGTTTACCGGTTAGGGTAACGAGGCCAGTATCGTTAATGAAAGGCTACGTTTATTGTTTTCCAATTCTTTACACGTTACCATTACCAATAAACGAAACGGGCTTCGTCACCGTCACCGTAACCCTAACTCATGGAGCATTTTATGATTCGTGTATGATAAGCCCATCATAAAGGGTTACCTTATCTACAGGATACCCCTGTGATATTCCTGGATTGAACGGACCGAAATCCCCTTCTTGAGAAGAGATTCGATGCCATTGACCACGGCTTCGGCGCCGGAGAGGGTGGTGATGATAGGGATGTTGTGGGCAACCGCCTGGCTCCGGATGGCCACCTCATCCACCTTGGGCTTTTTCCCGCTCGGGGTATTGATGACCATTTGAATCTCTCCGTTTTTCATACGGTCCACAATATCCGGCCTCCCTTCACCGACCTTGAAGACGCTTTGAACCAAAATGCCATTGTTCGTCAGGACCTTGGCTGTTCCTTTGGTCGCCACGAGATCGAACCCGAGATCAACCAATTTTTTTGCAACAAAGACAATGGGTCGCTTGTCCTTATTCATCACGCTGATGAAAACCCTTCCTTTTAAGGGGATGGAGGTGCTGGCTGAGATTTGAGATTTGGCAAAGGCTACACCAAAATCAGTATCAATCCCCATCACTTCTCCGGTTGATTTCATCTCCGGGCCCAGAACCGTATCCACTCCGTAAAATCGCTTGAATGGGAAGACCGACTCCTTTACAGCGATGTGATGGATGTCCACCTCTTTTTCGATGCCAAGTTCGTGGAGTTTCTTTCCGGTCATCACCTTTGCAGCCACCTTGGCCCATGGAATTCCAGTGGCTTTGCTAATAAAGGGGACGGTTCTCGAGGCTCTTGGGTTGACTTCGAGAATATAGATCACATCGTTCTTAATGGCATACTGGATATTCATCAGGCCCACCACTTCGAGTTCCCTGGCAAGTCCGTAGGTGTTCTGTTTCAATTGTTCGATGAGATCATCACTGAGGGAGTAGGGTGGGGTGACAGAGGCGCTGTCACCGGAATGGATTCCTGCAGCCTCGATATGTTCCATGATCCCTGCGATGATGCAGGTTGATCCGTCTGAAACTGCATCCACATCGATCTCAATGGCGTCCTCAAGGAATTTGTCAATGAGGATAGGATGTGTGGAAGAGGCTTCCACCGCCCGTTGGACGAAGCGCTCGAGGGAAGTCTCGTCATAGACGATCTCCATCGCCCTTCCGCCCAGGACATAAGAGGGCCTCACGATCACTGGATAACCAATCTCCTCAGCCACCCTCCGTGCTTCCTCAAAGGATGTTGCTGTGCCATTCGGAGGCTGGATGAGATGAAGTTTATTGAGGAGGATCTGAAAACGCTTCCGGTCCTCAGCACGGTCAATATTGTCAGGGCTTGTTCCGATGATCTTTGCCCCTGCCTTTTCCAGAGGAACAGCCAGATTGAGTGGCGTCTGGCCTCCGAACTGAACGATGATGCCATCGGGTTTTTCCGAATCGACGATATGGAGGACATCTTCAAGGGTGAGGGGTTCGAAGTAGAGTTTATCCGAAGTGTCATAATCCGTAGAGACGGTTTCAGGGTTGGAGTTGACCATGATCGTCTCATAACCCAGTTCCTTCAAGGCAAAAGAGGCGTGAACACAGCAGTAATCAAACTCCACGCCTTGGCCGATCCGGTTGGGTCCGCTTCCAAGGATCATGATCTTCTTTCTCGAGGAGATGTTCGCCTCATTCTCTGTTTCGTAAGTGGAGTAATAATAAGGCGTATAGGCTTCGAACTCCGCACCGCAGGTGTCCACCAGCTTATAGACGGGAAGGATCGATTTCTCTTTTCGCATCTTTCGGATCGCCTGTTCATCGAATCCTAAGAGATGTCCCAATTGAACATCAGAGAACCCGAATTCCTTGGCTTGTCTTATGAGTTGATCAGGGATGTGAAGTTGATCCGGAGTAAGGGTGGTTCGCCAGAGTTCGAGGTCTCTTATCGCAGCCCCATAAGAACGAATCTCCACCTCGAGATCTACAATCTCACGGATGTTAGAGAGAAACCATGGGTCAATCCGGGTCAATTCGTGGACCTCCTCTAACCCCATCCCTAAAAGGAATGCGTATCGAAGGTAGAAGAGCCTTTCTGCATTCGGAGTCACCAGTTTTTTCTTCACCTGCTGGATCATGCGTAAGCGATCGGAAATTCTGGAGGTCTCATCCAATAGAAGTTTATCCTTGCCATCCGCTCCCAGACCGAATCTTCCGATTTCGAGAGACCGGAGTCCTTTTTGCAATGCCTCCTTGAAGGTTCGGCCAATGGCCATGGTCTCGCCAACCGATTTCATTGAAATGGTGAGCGTGGGATCGGCATCCGGAAATTTTTCGAAGGTAAACCGGGGGATTTTGACAACGCAATAATCGATCGTCGGTTCAAAAGAGGCGGGGGTTTTCTGGGTGATGTCATTCGGAATTTCGTCGAGCGTAAATCCCACTGCTAATTTGGCGGCAATTTTGGCGATGGGGAATCCTGTGGCTTTGGAGGCCAGAGCAGAGGACCGTGAAACCCGAGGATTCATCTCGATGATGACCATCCGGCCATCTTCTGGACGGACGGCAAACTGGATATTCGAGCCTCCAGTTTCAACGCCAATTTCCCGGATGACGCGGATTGCCGCATTCCTCATCCTCTGATACTCTTTGTCTGTCAATGTCTGAGCAGGGGCTACCGTGATGCTATCTCCGGTGTGGATGCCCATGGGGTCGAAGTTCTCAATGGAGCAGATGATGACGACATTGTCGTTGAGGTCCCTCATCACCTCAAGTTCATACTCCTTCCAACCGAGGACAGACTCTTCGATCAATATCTCCCCGATCATAGACCATTCGAGGCCCCGTGCGGCCATCTCTTCAAATTCCCGGATGTTATAGGCGACGCCGCCTCCCGTGCCGGCCAGTGTGAAACTGGGCCGGATGATCAAGGGGAAACCGATCTCTTTAGCCACTTGAATGGCTTCAGACATGGAATAGGCCAACCCACTTTTCGGAAGATCGAGGCCGATCTTCTTCATCGACTCCTTGAAAAGGTTGCGATCCTCCCCTTTCTTGATTGCCTCATACTTGGCTCCAATCATCTGGACATGATATTTTTCGAGGATTCCTGCCTCATAGAGCGAAACGGAGACATTGAGTCCGGTCTGACCGCCCAGAGTGGGGAGCAGGGCATCCGGTCTCTCCCGTTCGATAATTTTCTCGAGGATTTCAGGGGTGATCGGTTCAATATAGATGCGGTCAGCCATCTCAGGATCGGTCATGATGGTGGCGGGATTGGAGTTGACCAGGACCACCTCAAACCCTTCTTCCTTGAGGGCTTTACAAGCCTGCGTTCCTGAATAGTCGAATTCACACGCCTGGCCAATGACGATGGGTCCGGACCCGATGATGAGGATTTTTTTGATGTCCGTTCGTTTAGGCATATGTTAAATCAAATTCCAATCACCAAATTCCCCAATATGCCCCTCACCCTTCCCCTCTCCCCCGAGGGGAGAGGGATGGGGTGAGGGGGGCTTCCTTTTCCATCATTTTCACGAATTCTCCGAAGAGGTCCTGGGTGTCCTGGGGTCCAGGAGAAGCCTCGGGATGATACTGCACTGAAAAGATAGGTAATGTTTTATGTCTCATTCCCTCTAGTGTTTGATCATTGAGGTTGATCTGTGTTAATTCGACCTCTTTCGGGTTGAGAGAGTCAGGATCTACGGCGAATCCGTGATTCTGCGAGGTGATGGCCACCTTTCCAGTCTTCAGGTCTTTGATTGGTTGATTGGCACCCCTGTGGCCGAACTTCAATTTAAATGTTTTCCCACCCAGAGCCAATCCCAAGAGCTGATGTCCAAGGCAGATGCCGAAGATCGGTTTCTTTCCAATCAATTTCCGCACGTTCTCTATGGCATAGGGGACGCCTTCCGGGTCGCCTGGTCCATTGGACAGAAGGATGCCATCGGGTTTATAGGAGAGAATCGACCTCACCGATGCAGAAGCAGGCAGAACCGTGACCTCACACCCCCAATCCCGCAGGGAACGGAGGATGTTGAACTTCACCCCATAATCCATGACCACAACCTTAAAGCGAGAGTGGAAGGTGGAGGATGGAATGTGGTTAGGGAAAAATTGAGAATCATTCTTTTCTGTCCATGCATAAGGTTTCTCGCAAGTGACTTCTCTTACCAGGTCGCGTCCAATCAATCCAGGTGAAGCCTTTGCCTTTACAATCAAACTATTCCAGTCCAAGTCTTCGGTGGAAAGGATGGCTTTCATGGCCCCTTTTTCACGTATATGTTTGGTGAGGGCTCGTGTGTCCATTCCCTCAACTCCCATGATGCGATGTGCGATTAGATATTCAGAGAGGGATTGATCGGCTCGCCAGTTGCTGTGAAGGGAGCTGTTTTCTTTGATGACAAGGCCTTCCAACTTGGGATCCTGCGATTCAATGTCTGCCTCATTGATCCCATAATTTCCAATGAGGGGATAAGTCATGATGACGATCTGGCCTTTATAGGAAGGATCGGTCAGGATCTCTTGATAGCCTGTCATACTCGTATTAAAAACGAGTTCGCCTGTCTTCTCACCTGGAGAGCCGAACGATCTTCCCTCGAATACGGTCCCGTCTTCAAGGGCCAGGATGGCTTTCTGAATGGATTTCATAGATTGGTTTTCGATGGGGCAGTGGTAGCGTCGGCATTTATTGCCGACGTCCAATACGCTTCCAATAAATGGAGGCGCTACGGTTTGAATTCGTGCTCCCTATCTCAGTACCCCATAAAAAAAGACCCCCGACTCCTGTTCAAAGGGATCGAGGGTCTTTCATTTAGCTCTTACCCGTTTGGCCATAACACTTTCTAAAAAATTTTTATCCAATTAACATTCCGGATTTCAATTGTCAATACAAATAAAAGATTACAGAGATTCCAAAAAATAGATTACGAAGATTTTGATTTCACCGTATTTCTAATCGGTGTGATCGTTTTTTAATCGCCGTAATCAGAAGTTTACTTCAGGCATAGACGTAGACTTTTGTCTTGGTCGGTCTGGCCATCAGTTTTTCAATCTTTGCCTGGACCTTTTTCCGTTCCTGGTTCTTTTCCCACTCTTTCCAGTCGTCCACCGTCTGCCATGTGGTAATGACGATATAATTGGAGTGGTCGTTCAATGACCGAAGTGTCTCACCAGAAATGTACCCTTTGGAGGGAACCACCTTTGTTCGCAACTCCCTGAGCATTTTTGAAAACTCGGCTTCCTTCCCCTTCTTCACTTTCCGATCGATGATAATCCTGACTGCCATAATGGCTCACCTCCTCTTTTTTTCCCATCCTACCAATTCTTTCCAGAGATTTCAAGAGGAATTTATTTATTAGTCGTATAGTCGTTAGTCTGATAGTCGGTTAGTCAAATGACAATAAGACTACATGACCATATGACTATTAGACTAAAAAGGGGCAGGGGAGAGGGCATCCATGCCCTTGGGAAACATTCTCGTCATCGAGATGTCCTCAACGCATATTTGTAATTGACAAACAGAGCCTATTTTCATAAATTTGTATTTGATCAAAATTGAGGAACACTTGGAGGCTTTATGGAGGTAGAAAAATTCTTAGAGGTAGCAAAGGATATAGATAAGAAAAAGAAGGGAAAGAAAGAGGAGACAGAAAAACTCCAGAAATTTTTTGAGCGATTTCACCTCTTAAACCGGGCCTATCTGGATAAGGCAACCTTTGAAAGGGCCCAGGAATCGGTTTCTTCCATGGCAGAGGCTATTGCCAACACCATCGGCTACCTTAATGAGGAGATCACGCGCCTGAGAAACAAAGGAAGGAAACAACCCTTTGAAAATGTCGAACTGGCCCAGATGCAAAAAACCCAAAAGAGAAATGAGATGCTGATGGGCGAATTTCTTTCAGGAGATCAAAAATAAACCTTACAGTGGCATAAATTATATCAAAGGGGGAGGCAGTCGTGTTGGGCGGATACGGGAAGCACACTTGCCTCCCTTTTTTGCACCCATTAAAAGGCACCTTGTCAAGAGAAAAAGTTATCCTTTTACGAGGTAAGAGGTTTTTTTTAGCTACCTCGAATCGAGAAAGAGACATGTTATCTGGACAAGCCTCCGAGGTCTCCATCAGCACCATTGCCGCGTTTTCTACCGGTTTGGTTTTGAGTTTTCTTTACTGTACCATGCACCCATCAGGATCAAGGTTGTTCGGAAGAATTAATCCGCCGGTGAGAAGGAGCAGGGCGCGGAAATCTCCAAAGGCTACTGAAATCCCTCCTGCTCATTCGAACCGGAAACCCCTGTCCGCTACTGCGGACCCAGAAAATCGTCGGTTCCAGGCCGTGTCCAAAAGGATTCAACATTTATGGTTGGGTACCAGCATCGCATGGCTCACGGCGTGGTCAGTAAAGATGCAAGATCTCGGATTCACAAGCGGGGTGGAACGGTTGACCAATCAACGTTCGTGGTTATTCCAGCATAAAAACGGGTTCCCCGTTCCAGCCCAATCCAATTATCGGAACATTTTGTCCTCCTTAAATACAACGTGATCTCTCATGATGAAGTAAGCGGCCCGGGCCAACTTGTGGGCCAGGGCACTATGAGCCACACAGGCATTGGTTTGGTTGAGTTTTCGGTTATAAAAGTTCCGACTGGGTTCGTGGGTTAGCCGGGCATGATCGGAGGCTTCGGAGAAAGCCCAGGATAAGTAGCGATTGCCATTTTTGGTATTTCCTTTACCCTTGGTCTTTTCATTACTGGTCCAGCGGCTGGAGACCTTCCGACAATAGGAAGCATAATGGCCGACGTCTTTGAACCGTTCAATGGGTCCCGTTTCCAGAAGGATCGTCATTCCCAAGATGTCTCCTACCCCCGGAAGGGTGAGCAACTTGGAAAACGGTTCTTTCAAAACCGTTTTGCTTTGGACCACCTTCTCGATCCGTTGGATCTGACGGGTGAGGAAGTCAATGGTTTCTTTGCTGGCTTTGCCAGCCAGGGCAAGCTCTTCCTGATCCTTGAGAAGCCCGGCCGCCGGATCTTGGGTCAACTTCTTAAGATCATTGGAACGGATCTTGACACCGTAATTTCGCATCACGATGTTCTGCAAGCTCAAGAGCAGCGAAGTGCGAACTTGGACCAGATGGGCCCGCTTCCGTAAAAGATCCCGAAGGGGGCGATCCGCTTTGGGATAAATATAGCCTTCGGGCAGAATCTTCAAGGCCAGCATCTGGGCCAACCAGAAGGCATCATGCTTGTCGTCGGCATGCTTAAGTCCCGAGTATTTTTGAATCCCGCAAGGATTGGCTAAATGCACAGTGTATCCTTCCTCCATCAGAAAATCGGCCAGCCAATACCAATTGAGCGTCGATTCAATGACGATGCCCTTGAGCTCCTTCCGATAGGGAGCAAATGTGTTTCCAATAAGCTTCGTATCATTGCCCAGCTTACGGTAGAATACTCTATTGTGCTGTTCATCGATAATGGCGACATGGCTGTTGTTTGAATGTAAGTCTATTGCGCTGTATAATTCCATCGGGCACCTCCTGGGTTTGGATTGGTCTCTTAACCCAAGCATACCAGATAGGTCTCTATCTGACTATGCTCCCGAGGTGCCTTTTAATGATTATCAATGTAAGTGATGCCCGTTCGGCTGTGGGTGGTTTTTCCTTTCCGGTACATAAGGAGATCGGCTTGGCAGTAGACGTTTTTCCCCTTCACGGTATAAGAAGGCGTTGTAGATTCGCCTCGAGGGTT
>VGSD01000097.1 GCA_016875155.1 Deltaproteobacteria bacterium
AATATTGAATGAGCTCCTCAGGGGTCAATTTACTTAGATCTTCTTCCTTGATGCCGAGGAGGTTTGCCAGTTCTTTTGGATTTTTCAGCCATTCTTCGAGAAGGGAACGGGCGACTTCCGAGAGTTCAACAATATCCGGTTCCTTTAACTCGACTCCCTGGAAACGGTGGGCAAAAACCTGGTCGTAAAGATCGAAATATCTCTCACTTTTTACAAGGATCGAGCGGGCAGCCGTATAGAAGTCATCCACAGAGTTGACCAGCCCCATATTCAAGGCTTTCTGGAGCCTTAAGAAAGAGGTCGGCGAAACCGGAATGCCCACTTTTTTTAATAGGTAAAAGAAATCGACAAACATAAGTTTTAAAAATAGGGATTTCGTTAAACGGCAACGAGGCCCGTATCGTTAATAAAGGCTACGTTTATCGTCTTTTAATTCTTTTTCCGTAACCGTTACCGAATTACGAAACGGGCTTCGTAACCCTAACCCTTGCCAATCTTTCTTAAACTCTAAACCTTGTCACGGCACTCTGGGCCACGACATAATCAGGGCTCTTCTTGAAGAGAACGCCCAGAAAGGGAACTTCTCCCTTAACCAGATCCTTCACCCGGAAATCGGGATCCGATCTCAATGCCCTGATCCAGTTGATCAATTCCCTGGTCGCCGGTTTTTTTTCAACTCCCTTGATCTCTCTGAGGCGATAGAATGTCCTGATAGCGCTTTCCAGCAGCTCTTTATCGATATCGGAGAAATGGACCGAAACAATCCTTCTCATCATATCAGGTTCTGGAAAGGCGATGTGATGGAAATTACATCGGCCCAAGAATGGATCCGAGAGGTCTTTTTTGGCATTGGAGGTAATGATGATGACTGGCCGGTTTTTAGCCTTAATGGTTTTGTCGATTTCAATGATGTCAAACTCCATCTGGTCGAGCACATCGAGCATGTCATCCTGAAAGTCAGTATCGGCCTTGTCAATTTCGTCAATTAAGAGGACGACCCTTTCCTCTGATACGAAGGACTGCCCGATCCTTCCCATCCGGATATATTCTTCGATATTGCTGACATCCCTTTTCGAATCTCCGAAGCGGCTATCATTGAGCCGGGTGAGGGTATCGTACTGATAGAGGGCATCGATCAGTTTCATGCTCGATTTGACATTGAGAACAATCAATCTCATGTGGAGGGCTTCGGCAATAGCATGGGCGAGCATAGTTTTGCCTGTCCCCGGCTCTCCTTTGAGCAGGAGGGGCATTTCAAGCGCCATCGAGATATTGACGATCTTGGCCAGTTCCTCATCGAGCACATACTTTGAACCGCCTTCGAATTTTTTGTTTTGATTTGTTTGTTTCATCGACTCAACTCCTTTTTGGATCCAATCCTGTGAAATATTTTTCATAACATCATAACCACTCTTCCTCTATGTTTCAACTCAGAATCAGGGATTTCCTTGCATAAGGTATGGGAATTTGTTTAAATTCTTATATATGTCTGACCTTAGAATCGAACGCCGATGGTGGTTAACCCTGAATATTGGAATTGGCATCTTTATGTCCACACTCGATACCTCCATTGTGAACATCTCTTTACCCACGATTGTTCAATCGTTGAATACCGATATAAAGACTGTGGCATGGGTGGTGATGGCCTACCTGATCATCATCACAGGTTGTCTGCTTTTGATGGGAAGATTGGCTGACCTCTTCGGTCAGAGAAGGATCTTCTGGTTAGGTTTTTTAACCTTTACCATAGGATCTGGGTTTTGCGGTTTTTCTCCCAACATCTATTTCCTGATCGGCTCAAGAATGGTTCAGGGCCTCGGAGCCTCTGCATTAATGGCGATTGGTCCTGCGATCATCACAAGCGCCTATCCCGAAAAAGACCGGGGGCAGGCTCTTGGGATGCTCGGTTCCATCGTCTCTATTGGATTTATCACCGGTCCGCTGATTGGAGGGTTTTTAGTTGAGCACTTAGGATGGCGGTCCATCTTTTTCATCAATCTTCCTATCGGCCTTATGGGAATCCTTCTCTCTTCAAAAGTAATGAAGGGGGATCAAAAAACAGCTTCTCAGCAGATAGACCTCCGGGGTGCTCTTCTGCTCTTTCTCTTCATCACCTCTCTTTTACTCTTTCTGAACCGAGTGGGGTGGGAATCTACGCCTCTGTTCTGGGGTTGGATCCTAGTAGCCCTGATCTGCTTTGGATTATTTCTCATCATAGAAAATCATTCCCATTCTCCACTGGTCGACCTCAGGATTTTTAAAAATCAATCCTTCCTCTCACCTCTTGGGGCAAGTTTTTTTTCATTCTGGATGAATGGGGCTCATAACTTTGTTCTCCCTTTTTTCATGCAAATTTTCCTTGGATATTCTCCTTCTCAGATGGGCATGCTCATCTTTCCGGTCGCCCTGACGGTGATGGTGATTGCACCGATTGGTGGAAGGGTTTCAGATCGGATTGGCGTTAGAATCCCCACAACCCTTGGCCTGGTCATCACTTCTCTGATCGTCTTCTCTTTTGTGTTCCTTAAGCGGGGAGCGAGCGATTACGAAATCTTAGTTAGGCATGTAGTCCTTGGAGTTGGAATCGGATTCTTCAACCCGGCCAATAATAGCGCGATCTTAGGATCGCTTCCTAAAACCCATGTGGGTGTGGCTTCGAGTTTTTTAGCCTTGGCAAGGAATTTGGGAATCGTCATTGGTGTAGCCTTTGGGGAGATGGTTGTCGCATTAAAAAGTTCAGGCGATCCGGGGGCAATCAGAGGGCCTTCTATTGAAGGCATGCAGGATGTCTGGCAGATACTTTTAGTAATTGGTTTGATCGCTATTTTTCTCTCCTGGAGAAGGGGGAAAAAGGAGGTGTGATTATGGCAAAAACAGGAAGAGGGAATGAAAAGAATATGTCCGGTGTGAGCAGAAGGGAGATGTTGAAGATCATGGGGGCAGGGGCGATCGGTACCTTGTTTCCCGGGGCCGGACATGGGCAAAGTTCCGGTTCGTTTTCCACTTCCGGAGGCGATGGGTTAATCTTTCTCGTGGGGGATGGGATGCCCCTGGGTGTCATCAAAGGGATGCATCAGGTCAGGACGAGAGTTTACGGAGAGAAGGGGACGAATTTTTATTCAAAGATGAAAGCCCCTTATTCTATGGTCGGATATATGTCCACGGAAAGCCTGTCTAGTATTGTGACGGACTCCGCCCCTGCGTCGGTCACCTGGTCTACTGGGGTTAAGACATTAAACCGTGTGATGGCCTCACTTCCGGATGGCAGGCCGCTTAAGACCATTATGGAACTTGTCAAAGAGCAAGGCTATGCGTGCGGTTTGGTGACGACGACGAGAGTGACCCATGCCACCCCTGCGGCATGGATCACTCACCAGCTCAATAGGGACAATGAAGATGCCATCGCCCTGGATTATCTTAAGTTCAAACCGGAAGTCCTCATGGGCGGCGGAAGCAGATTCTTTGATCCCCTGAGAAGGAAAGATGGAAAGGACCTTTTTAAAGGTTTCTCTAACGAAGGGTATGATGTGGTCAGAGAAAGAGCAGACCTTCTCAATCCTGAAATCGGTTCTTCTAAGAAATCACTTCTGGGAATCTTCACCTCCTCGCACATAAGCTATTATTTGGATCGGCTCAATCAAGCGGAGCTGGGAAAGAAGCAGCCAACCCTGCCGGAGATGACGAGAGTTGCCTTGCAGAAACTTTCAAAAAATCCGAAGGGATTTATCCTGCAGGTGGAGGCGGGAAGGATAGACCATGCCAACCATTCGAATGATGCATGGGCTGCCATCCTCGATACCTGTGAACTCGATTTGACATTAGCTGTCATTGATGAGTATCTGAAGGCCAATCCGAAGACCATTGTCATCGTCACCTCTGATCATGGCACTTCAGGCTGGGGGATTAACGGCACCGGCCCCGAATATAATGATTCTATTGAGGCCTTGAAGAAATATCAACCCATTAAGGCCTCATTTGAGGTGATTAAGACACGATTGAAAAAAGAGATGGCGCTGGCAGAGATCAAGGATGTCTTTGAATATTTCACCACTTTCAGAATCACCGATGAAGAGGCATCTATGATCCAGGCTGCGATGCAGCCCGATTATAGACCCTTCCATGGAGATTATGTGTTTCAGCCAGACGCTGTGATGGGAAAGATCCTAGCCCACAGCCTCTATGACAAAAGAAAAGGAATGATGGAGGGTCCAGCTCTTATCCGAAGAGGAAATGTAGGATTTACTTCGACCAATCATACAGGAGAAGACCAAATCCTGCTCTCCTATGGCTATAAGGCAAACCAGTTGGGTCTGAACAGACATGTGGACAATACTTATCTCTTTACTGCCATGTGTAAATTCTTTGGCATTCAACATCAGAATCCGACCATGACCGAGGAAGAGGCAAAACCCTTCATCAAAACCGCTTCCCTGGAAGAATGGAGAAGGCACATGGAGTTGCATATTGCTTGATTTCTCCGGAGATTGAAAAGGGGCCATTTTACAAAAGGGAAAAGTTTTAGGTATAATCGAAATAAGATGAAAAATATATTTTGGGTCAGGTCAATTCAAGAAGTCTAACGGTAAGGGTAACGAGGCCCGTTTCGGTTATCAGTAATGGTTAGGTAAATAATTAATAGACGATCACCGTAACCTTTTATGAACGATACAGGCTTCGTCACCGTTACCTTGACCCATTGACCTTTTACAAAACCAAAGGAGAGAAACAGTGAAACGTTCGGACGGAAGGAAGCCAGAGGCCTTAAGGCCATTGAAGATCACAAGAAATTATATGAAGCATGCTGAGGGTTCGGTCCTCATGGAGATGGGCGATACGAAAGTCATCTGTTCAGCGAGTGTGGAAGAGAGGGTGCCCCCTTTTTTAAGGAATACAGGCAAAGGGTGGGTGACGGCAGAATACTCGATGCTTCCCCGATCCACTAACACCCGTACACCAAGGGATACAGGTAAGGGAAGCGGCCGGACGTTTGAGATTCAGAGATTGATCGGACGTTCTCTCCGCTCAGTGACTGACCTAAAAGGATTCGGAGAGAAAACGATCTGGGTGGATTGTGACGTGATTCAGGCAGATGGAGGGACGCGGACAGCCTCGATCAGCGGAGCCTATGTGGCGCTGGTCGATGCCTTTCAAACAATGGTGGAGAAGGGAATGATCAATAAAATCCCTGTTCATGACTCTGTTGCCGCAGTGAGTGTGGGCAAGGTAGACGGAAAAATTCTGCTCGATTTAAACTATGAGGAGGACTCCCGGGCAGAAGTTGATATGAATGTGGTGATGACCGGCTCCGGAAAATTTATAGAGGTTCAGGGTACTGCGGAGAATGCTGTCTTCTCAAAAAAGGAGATGGATGCATTAATCCGGGTTGCAGAAAAGGGAATCAAAAAACTGACGGTCTTTCAGAAAAAAATACTTGAAGGAGAAGGTTAATCAACCGAAGAGGATTGGAACTGATTGTAGCAACGAGAAACCAGGGCAAGGTGAGGGAAATTCGAAATGCCTTGAAAGGCTTGGGATTTCGGATTCGTGGGCTGATCGATTTTAAGGATCTTCCCGAAGTGGAAGAAGATGGAAGCAGTTTTATAGAAAACGGATTGAAAAAGGCTCGTTTCTATTGTCAGTTTCTCGGAAAATTAACCATTGCAGATGATTCTGGGTTGGAAGTGGATGCCCTTAGAGGAAAACCAGGCATCTATTCAGCCCGTTATGCTGGAATTAGGGCATCGGACCAGGAGAACCGAAAAAAACTCCTGAATGAATTGGAAGGTGTACCAGCCTCAAAGAGGGGAGCAGGATTTAAATGCGTCATTGCAATGGTATCACCAGACGGATGGGAGTTGGTGACCGAGGGATCGTGCAGAGGGAGAATCGGGTATAAGGAGATCGGGACAAGGGGATTCGGATATGATCCCATCTTCGTTCTTCCCCGCTGTAGGAAGACGATGGCTCAACTCAGCCTCGAAGAGAAGAACAAGATAAGCCATCGGGGCAAAGCATTGAGGAAATTGAAAAGAGGTTTAAAAACTATAAATATGAAATTTCGTTGAAGTCGAATAAAACAAGGTTGGCAAAATCCCTCTAAATCTCCCTTTTACAAAGGGAGACTTTCCCTCCTTAGGAAAAGGGGGGTGAGAGGGATTTTAAAGGCTATCAGCTCATTGGAATATTTCGGCAAATATGTTAATTATTTGAAAATCAGTTTTTATTTAGACAATCCCTGCTTAGATTCAAAGAATTTGGTTATTGGAATTTTAAAATGTCGGGGCGTAGCGCAGCCTGGTTAGCGCGCCTGCCTTGGGAGCAGGAGGTCGGCCGTTCAAATCGGCTCGCCCCGACCATTCTTTTTAAAAACAAGTAATCAGTTATCAGTCACCAGTGATCAGATAGGCCGACCGACTGCGGGAGAGCAGGGGGGTGCCGTCGCGACGAATAAGGAGCGACTCTTGGCACGCCCGCGAGATGGTGAGCGGGCCGGACCGGCGCGTCAAATCGGCTCGCCCCGACCATGTTTTCTAATAGCGAGTAATCAGTTAGGCTTATCGTTTCTTATCTGTCTACAAAACCTATTTTCCAAAAATTAACTAAATTACCTTCCACTTCCTTCCCATTAACAATGCATAAAATGTCAAAAGGTGGAAAAAATCGAACAATATTCCGGTAAAATAGAAAGAAATCCATACCTCTTCATATCTATATAAAGTCAAAAATTACTTATAGTTACAATTAGTTTGGCATGAAATATTCCAACCTGTTGAATCTGGTATGGTTTTTGCTCATAATCACTTGCTATGAAAGACAGGGATAGAAAAAGAATTATCATACTCCTTAGATGGGGAGCCATCATTGTTACCTCCTATCTCATCCTTCTCGGACGGGGGAAGGTGGCTGATCCGAATTTAAGCCATCTTCTTGTTCTGGGTTACATCCTTTCAAATATTGTTTTGATCTTCTTACCTATCCCGTGGTTTTCAAATCCGAAGTTTTTTTATCCATTGGTGATTGGAGATACGGGGATTATCTTGCTCGGAATGTACCTCTCAGAGAAGATGGTCACCGATTTCTATTTGGCCTTTTTCCTAATCATCATCTTTGCATCAATGAGTCGAAATTTTAAGTTATTGATGTTTATCGGAGGCGCTACCGCCATCCTTTACGGGTTCCTTCTCTATTCCTGGGGCCTTTTGATTTCCAGAGAGGGCAGCAGCTATATCCTCCGCATTCCTTTTATCTTCATCATGACTACCTTCTATGGATATCTTGTTAATACATTAACTAAGGAGAAACATCAGGAGTTGAGCATCTCGGAAGACAAATATCGAGGCCTCTTTGAGAATGCGAATGAAGGGATCCTCATTCTGAAAGATCCATCCTTACAAATAGCGGATGTGAATCGAGAAGCGGAGAAGGCTACCCATTATCATAAAGATGAACTGTTGGGGAGGAAAGCCAGCGATCTATTCAGTCCGGAGGTGGTTGAGAAGGCAAAGGTTTATTTAAATGAAGTCATTGAAAAAGGGGAGGGGAGGATCGACGCTCTCTCTTTAAGAAGAAAGGATGGAACTTTCTTTGAATCCGATATATCCATTAAAAGGATTGATTTGGGTGAAGAATCTTTCTTCCAGATGATCTTTAGAGATGTCACTGAAAAGAGGAAACTTGAAAGAAAGATCATTGAGAGCAAGAGAAACCTTGAGGCAATTTTCGACGGCATCGGGGACCAGCTTTCCATCCAGGCTCCTGATTTTGAGGTTCTTCGCGTCAATAAAGCCGTTATCGAAAGGCATTCAACTACCTTCCAAAACTTGATCGGGAAAAAATGCTATGAAGCCTATTATCGAAAAACCTTTCCCTGTGAAGGTTGCCCCCTGTTGGTGACGATTGAGACAAAGCAACCGGCTTCTGCCATTCTTAAGTTTCCAGATGCAGAAAAGATTCAACAGGTATTTTCTTACCCGGTTTCAGACGAGAAAGGGAATCTTCTTTACCTTATTGAATATGTAAAAGATATTACCGAGGAACAAAGGCTCCAGGACCAACTGGTTCAATCGGAGAAACTGGCTGGAATAGGAATACTGGCTTCCGGGGTGGCGCACGAGATCAATAACCCATTGAGTGGGATTATTGGGATGGCTGAGATTGCTCTGGAGGAAGAGGACCCTTTCAAAAAGAAGGATTATCTCACAGACATCTTGACTTGTGGCAAGAGGATTGCTGATATTGTCAATGGTTTGCGGTCCTATTCAAGGACTGCCAAGAAAGAGGAGTTGGGTGCAGTCGATCTTCAAGAGATTCTTGAAACTTCATTAAAGATGGTTCAACTGGCGACCAAATCAGCATTCGTGGATGTGATCAAAAAATATCAGCCCATTGAGAAGATTAAAGCCAATCCAGGTGAGATTCAACAGGTGTTCACCAATTTAATTACTAACGCCTTTCAGGCAATGAATGGGAAGGAAAACAAATTGACTCTCTCCAGCCGGTCGCTGAAAGATTTTGTTGAAATA
>VGSD01000098.1 GCA_016875155.1 Deltaproteobacteria bacterium
GCCTATACTTCCTATGATCAAACCGTTTTTCATATTACGATTGCCAGCCGTTATGCTGACATTGCCCTGGACATCCTGAGCGACTCGGTTCAACGCTCGACATTTGACCCTGCAGAATTTGAAAAAGAACGGGAGGTCATTCTTGAAGAGATTCGAATGGGAGAGGATGACCCGTCGAGAAAGCTCTTTAAACAGACGATGGCCACTGCTTTCCATCGCCATCCCTATGGAAGGCCGATTATCGGGTATTCGAAAACAATCAAAGCAATGACCAGGGATATGATGATATCTTTTTTCAGGCGATGGTATACACCCGACCAGATGTTATTTGTAGTGGCTGGAGATTTTGACATAAAGGAGATGGAAGGGAAGGTGCGAGAGGCTTGGGTTGGATTTAAAAGGGGCTCCGAGGGTATTCCGGTAAGGGCAAGAGAGCCGGAGCAGAAGGAGGTCCGGTTCAAGCTCACCTTTGGAAACTTCAAAGACACCTACCTTCAGATAGCTGTTCCAGTCACTTCTTCGGTCCATGAAGATACCCCGGCCCTCGATGTTTTTGCCCAGGTTTTAGGGGGAGGGGAAACTTCACGTCTGACCCAAAAAGTGAAGCTTGAGATGGGATTGGTTCACTCGATCTATGCTTCTTCGTATACACCCAAAGAATCGGGCCTCTTTATGATTGGTGCGACCCTGCCTGCAGAGAACCTGGGGAAGGCTATCGAAGAGATACTCAAAGAGGTTAACCGTCTGGTCGTGGATGGAGTCACGGCTGAAGAACTTCACAGGGTTCGGGTCAATGTTGAAAGCGATCTCATCTATGACCGGCAGACCGTCCAAGGACAGGCGCGAAAGATAGGCTATTATGAAGCCACTACTGGCGACGTCGAATTTGAGAAGCGATACATTCAGAGCATTAATCTCCTTCAGAGTGACGATATTAGAAGAATAGGTGAAAAATATTTTAAACCCTATCGGTGGAATATCAGTCTTCTGTCACCCAATGAGAAGGCCGAGGTTGTAAAAAAGGTTTCTTTAGACTCTATTATTGAAAAATCAGTTTCCTCTAAGGATGTCTTCATCCAGAAGGGAATCGCGAGAATATCTAAAACCACTCTCAGCAACGGGATGCGTCTCATCGTCAAAGAGAACCGAACTAACCCGATCGTGTCCATTCAGGTCTCCATGCTGGCAGGTGTTCGCTATGAGGAAGAGGCTCTCAATGGAATTAACCAGTTTATGGCAGTGATGATTACCAAGGGCACTGAGAAGCAAAGCAGCCTTCAAATCGCAAAGAAAGTGGAAAGAATGGCTGGATCACTGAGTGGGTTTTCAGGTTATAACAGCTTTGGTTTGAGTTTCACCTTTCTGAGTCAACACTTTGAAGAAGCTCTGTCCTTGCTCAGCGAGGTCCTTCGACAACCTTCCTTCGATTCGGATGAAATGGAGAAGAGGAGACGTCCTATTCTGGCTTCCATTAAACGGCAGGAGGATGACCTGGACCGAACAGTCTTCAGACTCTTCAGAAAAGCCCTTTATGAAAAACACCCTTACCGTATGGATACGATCGGAACGCTCGATTCTGTCCAGAGGATCACCCAGAAGGATTTGAAAGAATATTACAAGCGGATCGCGGTGCCTGAAAATATGGTTTTTTCGGTGGTGGGCGATGTTGATATCAACCAAGTGATCCAGGCTGTTCACAACGAGTTCGGAAAGCTGAGCAAAGGTAATTTTATTCATCCTGGAGTGGTTCAGGAGCCAGCTCTCCAAAAGATGAAAAAATCTGAAGTGTTTAAAGAGAAGGAACAGGCCCATTTTGTCCTCGGATTTCTTGGCCCAACTATCCGAAGCGCCGACCGGTATGCCGTCGAAGTTCTGGATGCAGCCCTATCCGGCATGGGAGGGAGGCTTTTCTATGAGCTGAGAGATAAGGAGAGTCTTGCCTATTCATTGGCCTTTATTGCTAACGTAAATCTGGATCCAGGATATATTTGTGTCTATATGGGGACCCATCCCGACAAGCTCGATAAAGCCATTGAGAGCGTCTTAAGGGAATTGAAGAAGGTGAAGGATGAGGGATTGACATTGGATGAGGTGGAGAGGGCCAAGCGATACCTGATTGGCAACTTTGAGATTGGACTTCAGACCAACAGCGCCCAGGCTAGCCGAATGTCCGCAGATGAACTCTATGATCTTGGATTTGATTATTATGGAAAATATCCCGATAAGATAAAGAGTGTGTCGGTAGAGGACGTTCGCCGGATTGCAAAGCAATATTTAAACTTGGATGCTTATGCTCTTGCCATCATCCGGCCTCCGAAAGAGAAGAAGCAGTGACTTCACGGATTCGGATCAAATATTTCTCTCTGAGGGACACGCTGGAATGCGGACAGTTTTTCCGATTTACCAAGGCGCTTGATACCTACCTTATCCATTCCTCTGGTAAGACCTTCTCTCTTTTTCAAAAAGGGGATTCGCTCTTTTATGATGGAGTCAAAGAATCTTTCCTTAGACACTTTTTCCGACTCGAAGATGACGAAGATGCGATTCTGAGGGAGATCGATTGCGATCCAATCATCCATCGGGCTATCGAGCAGTACCAGGGGTTGAGACTGATCCGACAGGACCCCTGGGAGTGCCTTTTCTCCTTCTTATGTTCTTCTGCTAAAGCCATCCCCCATATCCGCACGATGGTTGAACTTCTCTGCAAATCGTCAGGGGAAAAGGTCATTCAGGGTGATTATGTGGGTTATGGTTTCCCGGAACCTCAAAGCATCAAGGATGGATTCCAATTGGAATCGGTTAAGGCAGGGTTCAGAACAGATTATTTAGTTAAGGCCAATCAAGGCATCCATCGGAGCCAACTTCTGGAAATGAAAAACCTATCCTATCCGGAAGCGAAAAAGAGATTGATGGGCCTTTCGGGTGTAGGAAAGAAGGTGGCGGATTGCGTCCTCCTCTATTCACTCGATTTTCTCGAAGCCTTTCCGCTTGATACGTGGATTAAGAAGGGATTACAGAAGGCCTATTTTAATGGGGAAAAAATCGGAGAGAAGAAGATGGAACAATTTGTCCGGAGCCATTTTGGCCCCTACGCAGGTTACGCTCAGCTCTATCTCTACCATTTCTGGAGAACCCAAGGATTTTCGTAGCAGTCTGTTCTCTTCAGTTGTTATACGTATCTCAGGAATTATCTGTTGAAACCTCTTTTCATCCATTATATAATTTTTAAAAATTAAAGAAATCAGATGCGGGGTAAGTCATTTTATGCTTGGTTCACTCATTAAGAAGATTTTCGGAAGTAAGAACGAGAGGGAGTTAAAAAGAATCCAGCCACTTGTCCTGCAGATCAATGACCTTGAGTCCAGGGTTCACCCTCTGAATGACGATCAACTCAGGGCAAAGACAGGGGAGTTCAAAGAGAGGATCGAAAGGGGAGAGTCGCTCGATGAGATTCTTCCTGAAGCCTTTGCCGTTGTCCGTGAGGCAGCCCGGAGAACTCTTGGGGAGCGACCCTACGACGTCCAGTTGATCGGAGGAGTTGTGCTCCATGAGGGGAAGATATCCGAAATGGCAACCGGTGAGGGAAAAACACTGGTTGCTACACTTCCAGCCTATTTGAATGCATTAGAGGGAAAGGGCGTCCATATTGTTACAGTGAATGACTACCTGGCAAAAAGGGACAGCGAATGGATGGGAGCCATCTACAGATTCCTGGGCCTCTCTGTCGGGGTGATTGTTCATGAGTTGAATGACCAGGAGCGGAAGCAGGCATACGGTTCGGATATCACCTACGGGACGAATAATGAGTTCGGTTTTGACTACCTTCGGGACAATATGAAGTTCGATATTCAGGATTATGTCCAGAGGGATCTAAATTACGCCATTGTGGACGAGGTGGACAGCATCCTAGTTGATGAAGCGCGAACTCCTCTCATCATCTCTGGACCCACTGAGGAGTCGACTGATAAATATTATAAAATCAACCGGATCATTCCGAGTTTAAAGCAGGGGAACCATTACCAGATCGAAGAGAAGACCCACACCGCTTTTCTGACAGAAGAGGGAGTGGCACAGGTGGAGAGACTGCTCCATGTTGAAAACCTCTACGACCCAAGACAGATCGAAACTCTCCATCATGTCAATCAGGCGCTCAAAGCCCATACCCTTTTTAAGAGAGATGTGGACTATGTTGTAAAAGAAGGACAGGTGGTCATTGTTGATGAATTCACCGGCAGGTTGATGCCTGGACGGAGATGGAGCGATGGACTCCATCAGGCGGTCGAGGCCAAGGAGAATGTGAGGATCGAAAATGAAAATCAAACCCTGGCCACGGTCACCTTCCAGAACTATTTCCGAATGTATAAGAAACTGGCTGGTATGACCGGGACAGCAGACACCGAAGCAGCGGAATTCAGGAAGATTTATAATCTGGATGTCGTGGTGATTCCCACCAATATGCCCCTGATCCGGATGAATCATGCCGATGTCATTTACAAAACGGAAGAGGAGAAATTTCGTGCGGTCGTCAGAGAGATAGAAGAACTTCATCAACAGGGGCGTCCTGTTCTGGTGGGAACGATCTCCATCGAGAAGTCAGAGAGATTGAGTTTTTTCCTGAAGAAGCGCGGCATTCCACACAATGTCCTCAATGCAAAGCATCACGAGCGCGAAGCGGAAATCATCGCTCAGGCAGGAAGGGTCGGCATGGTCACCATCTCGACCAATATGGCAGGAAGAGGGACCGATATTTTACTGGGCGGAAACCCCAAATTCCTAGCCAGAACCATGATGGAAGAGAAGGAGGACCCTGGGGCGACACAGAAGGCTTATGAGGAAGCCTTTCAGAAGGCCTTTAACATCGTTCAGAAAGAGAAGGAGAAGGTTGTCCAAACGGGAGGTCTCCATGTCCTTGGAACGGAACGGCATGAAGCGAGACGGATCGATAACCAGTTAAGGGGAAGATCAGGAAGGCAAGGAGATCCGGGTTCCTCCAGATTTTATCTCTCTTTGCAGGACGACCTGATGAGGATCTTCGGTTCAGAGAGAATCTCGAAGATCATGGACCGGCTGGGCATTGAGGAGGATCAGCCTATCGAGCATAACCTTGTGACCAGGGCGATCGAGAATGCGCAGAAGAAAGTCGAAGGCCATAACTTTGAGATTCGGAAACATTTGCTGGAATACGATACCGTGATGAATAAACAGAGAGAGGTGATCTATACCCAGCGGAGAGAAGTTCTGGCTGGAGAGGACCTGAAAGAGTCTGTGCTGGAGATGGTAGAGGAACAGGCCGAGGGGCTTGTCGACCTCTATATTGATGAGAAGGCACACCCCGAGGATTGGGACCTGAAAGGTCTCCATGATGCCATCTATCAACAGTTTTCCTTCCGGTGGTCCGCTCCATCCCATGAAGAAGATGGCTTAAATCGGGAAAGGTTGACAGACTTGATCATCGAGAAGGCAAAAGAGATCTACCTGAAAAAAGAGGAGGAGTTCGGAGAAGGTGCCCTTCGCTATCTCGAAAAGGTGATCATGCTCCAATCGGTTGACCACCACTGGAAAGACCATCTTCTTGCGATCGATCAGTTAAAGGAGGGAATCGGATTAAGAGGGTATGGTCAGAAAGATCCCAGGATAGAGTATCAGAAAGAAGCCTATCAGATGTTCCTTGAGATGCTGGACCGGATTAAGAGGGATACGATTGAGAAGCTCTTTGCCGTCCAGATTGCAAAGGATCAGGAAGTGCGTGAGATCAAGACAGAACGAAAGCAGACCTTTGTCATGAGCCGGGGGCAGGAAGCTGCTGCCCAAAGGGGCGGTCAGACCGAAGATGGAAAAGGGGTGACCGTGCGACGAGAAGGAAAGAAGGTGGGCCGCAATGATCCCTGCCCATGTGGAAGCGGAAAGAAGTATAAGAAGTGCTGTCTCGAAAAAGAGGAAGCAAGAGCTTAAAAAAGTTGCAAGTTGCGAGTTCCAAGTTACAAGTTAAAACAATAATTGACAAATTCGCATGATAAAAGACCTCCCTCTCCCCTGGTGGGAGAGGGTAAGGGTGAGGGGGAGATGAAATCACACGACTTCAGAGTGCCAGGTTTTCAATTTGCTGGGATATCGGCGGGGATTAAAAAGAATGGAAAAAAAGACTTGGCTTTGATTTATTCAGAGGTTCCTGCTCAGGTCGCGGGAATTTTTACCACCAACGCCGTTAAAGCCGCTCCGGTTCGAATCGGGATGGAACGAATTAAGAATGGAGTCGGCCAGGCAGTGATCATTAATAGTGGTAATGCCAATGCCTGCACAGGAGGCCAGGGTCTCAAGGATGCACAACAGATATCTTCATGGGTGGCGAAAGGGTTAGGGATTGATGAGAAACTGATCTTTCCTGCTTCCACAGGGGTCATCGGAGTGCCGCTTCCCTTGCAAAAGTTCGAAGATGGAGTTCCGAAACTGATTCGGTCCCTTTCTTCGGATGGATGGATGAATACGGTTGAAGCCATCATGACCACAGACGCTTTTCAAAAGGTTGAAACGGCGACCTGCAGAATAAAAGGAAAGACCGTGAAATTGTGTGGAATGGTGAAAGGGGCGGGGATGATTCGGCCAAACATGGCAACGATGCTTTCGTTCCTTGTCACCGATGCTAATATTAAAGCTTCCCTTCTTCAAAAGATGCTACAGAAAGCTGCCGAAGTTTCATACAATAGCATTACGGTAGATGGAGACACGAGCACCAATGATACGGTTCTCCTCTTTGCAAACGGAAAGGCAGGACATCCTCAACTGATGCACATAGACCGTAATGGAGAAGCATTCCAGGCAATGTTGAACAAGGTATGTAGTCATCTGGCAAAGAGTGTAGTAAAAGATGGAGAGGGAGCTACCAAATTTGTCGAGATTCTTGTCTCAGGAGCGAGAAACAGAGAGGATGCTAAAAAAGCCGCTTATGCAATTGGACATTCTCCATTGGTGAAGACCGCTTTCTTCGGCGAAGATGCCAACTGGGGAAGAATCCTCTGCGCCTTAGGGTATTCGGGCGCCCGGATTCATCCCGATCGAGTTGATGTTTTGTTCAATCAATATCCCATTGTTAAAAATGGGATGGGTGTTGGGGGGAAGCTTGAAGAGAAGGCGGGAAAAATTCTAAAGGAGAAATCATTCAGGATTACCATTAACCTTCATCAGGGGAAGGCTTCATATCTCCTTTTTACCACAGATCTCTCTTTTGAATACGTGAAAATCAACGCCTCCTACCGCTCTTAAAAAGGTCAATAGGTGTTGGTCGATGCTTCAATTCTTTGCTGCCTCTGCACCGGGTCTTGAACCTCTGTTGATCCAGGAGCTTCACAGGTTAGGATTGAAACCTACTTCGTCAAGTTCTTCTTTTATCTCTCAAGATGAGCAATACGAAACAGGAGGAGTTGAATTTGAAGGCTCATTAAAGGACCTTTATCTTGCAAACCTTCATCTGCGAACCGCAAGTCGAATTCTGGTTCGATTAGGGTCTTTCGAGGCTACCCGATTCCCTGAACTGCGACGAAAAGCGGCAAACCTCCCTTGGGAGCAGTACCTTTCGCCAGGAATGGACATCTCTTTGAGGGTGGCGTGTCATGCATCCCGCCTTTACCACCAGCGGGCAGTTGCCGAACGAGTGGTGGGAGCCATCAGTGACCGGCTGGGTCAGCCTCCCTGCGTCCGCAAGCTCGACGAGGAAGCTACCGATTCCTCTCCCAAACTTATTCTCGTCAGGATACAGAATAACCAATGTACCATCAGCGTGGATTCATCGGGTCCATTATTGCACCGGCGTGGATATCGGCTGGCCACTGCAAAAGCCCCTCTCAGAGAAACGCTGGCAGCGGCCATGCTTCTTGCTGGAAGATGGGACGGAATTGCACCCCTGATCGATCCTTTTTGTGGGTCGGGAACAATACCGATCGAAGCAGCACTGCTCGCCCGGGAAATCCCTCCTGGATATCAGAGGACCTTTACATTCATGAACTGGCCCTCTTTTGACAAATCCCTCTGGGATACTATACGTGCTTTTAATTCTGATTTGGAGAAACGAGCAAAGCCAGAGATCATTGGTTCTGACCGAGACGCAGGCGCGATCCAGGCTGCCCGTGCCAATGCTGAACGCGCTGGTCTATCGGACACCATAGAGTTTACATGCCAGGCTGTTTCTTACTTGGACCCCCCAGTTGGTCCAGGATGGATCGTCACAAACCCGCCCTATGGAAAACGTCTCCCGTCTAACAAAGATCTGCGAAATCTATACGCACAGTTTGGTAAAACCCTCCGATCCAAGTGCCCCGGATGGAAGGTTGTTATGCTATGTGACAGCATTCAACTTGTGAAAGCCACAGGGTTGAAGTTTGAAGAGGTCATTCCTACACTAAACGGGGGATTAAAGGTGAAGATTTTTGTTGGTCATGTCGATTGAAAGCGAGATTTTCAGGGGATAGTTATGGTCATTGTCGATTACAATAATATTTAGGA